>JBILNU010000050.1:0-12649 GCA_044374815.1 Flavobacterium sp. | reverse complement strand
AATGAAAAAATAAAAAACAGACATAAAAGACCTTTAATTGCTATCCTCGACCGCAATGTAAATCCTTTTTCTTTCTTTTTTTGAAAGGGAAATATTGTAGTGAAGGGCGGGAAAACAGATTTTAAGTTGGCCGTAAACATTCGCTGCAAAATTTTAATTGTCTATTTTATTGTAAAAGTCGGAAATTTTTTTGGCTTTTGATACACCTATGACTTCTGAAATTTCTTTTTCGGTAGCTAATTTCAATCTTTTAACACTTTTAAAATGCGTGATAAGTGCTTGCATGGTCTTTTCACCTATTCCCGGAATGGTTTCAATAGTGGAATTAAGGGCCGATTTACTGCGTTTATCTCGATGAAAAGTGATACCAAATCGGTGGGCTTCGTTACGCAAATACTGAATCACTTTAAGCGTTTCTGATTTTTTATCGAGGTACAAAGGCACCGAATCACCCGGATAAAATAATTCTTCCAATCGTTTTGCAATACCAATGATGGCAATTTTTCCGCGCAAACCTAAATCGTCAATACTTTTTAGCGCCGAAGACAATTGCCCTTTCCCTCCGTCAATGATAATTAGTTGCGGTAGGGGTTGATTTTCGTCTAAAAGTCGCTTGTATCTTCGATACACTACTTCTTCCATGGAGGCAAAATCGTTAGGGCCTTCAACGGTTTTTATGTTGAAATGACGGTAATCTTTTTTAGATGGTTTCCCGTCTTTAAAAACCACACAAGCCGACACCGGATTGGTACCTTGTATGTTGGAATTATCAAAACATTCTATATGTCGAGGCTCCACAGAAAGACGTAAATCTTTTTGCATTTGCGCCATAATTCGGTTGGTGTGCCGCTCTGGATCTACAATTTGAATTTGTTTCAATTGATCCATTCGGTAGTATTTGGCATTGCGCTCGGAGAGTTCTAAAATTTGTTTTTTATCGCCCAATTGCGGAACGATAACTTTTATTTTGTCTCCAAAATCTAAAGCAAATGGCAAAATTATTTCTTTGGAAGTTAATTGAAAACGCTCCCGAAGCTCCACCACAGCCAATTCTAAAAGCTCTTCATTGGTTTCTTCTAGTTTTTTCTTTAATTCTAAAGTATACGATCGAATGATGGCGCCGTGAGAAATTTGAAGAAAATTGACATACGCCACCGCTTCATCAGAAATAATTGAGAACACATCTACATTGGAAATCTTCGGGTTTAATATGGTAGATCTCGATTGGTATTGTTCTAAAACTTCAATCTTTTCTTTAATTTTTTGGGCTTCTTCAAATTGCATTTCGGCAGCCAATTCCTGCATCTTTAATTTAAATCCCCGCAAGCTTTCTTTGAAATTTCCTTTTAGAATTTCTCGAATGGCATCCACTTGTTTTTGATAGTTTTCAAGCGTTTCATGCCCTTCACATCCGCCTTTGCAATTTCCAATATGGTATTCCAAACACACTTTATACTTGTGGTTTAGAATATTATTTTCAGATAAATCGTAATTGCAAGTGCGAAGTGGATACAATCCATTGATTAATTCTAAAACGGTATTTACAGTTTTGAAATTGGTATAGGGCCCAAAATATTCAGAGCCATCTTTTACCATTCTACGGGTTGGAAATATTCTAGAAAACGGTTCTTTTTTGATGCAAATCCAGGGATACGTTTTATCATCACGCAACATTACATTGTAACGTGGCTGCAGTTTTTTTATTAAATTATTTTCTAAAAGTAAAGCATCTTGCTCAGAAGAAACAACAATGTGTTTTATTTCGACAATTTTTCGAACCAGTACATTGGTTTTGGCATTGTCATGGATTTTATTGAAATAAGAAGTAACCCTTTTTTTCAGATTTTTTGCTTTTCCTACATACAGGATTTTTCCTTCTTTGTCATAATACTGATACACCCCAGGATTGTCGGGTAAGGTTTGTATTTGAAGTTCTAGTGAAGGGTTGTTCATTGTATGTAAGGAACGAATTCGTTATTAAATCCAAACAAATTTAACTTTAAATTCTTCACAAAACAAATTCAAATTTTTCTATATTTACTTTATGTTTAAAAGCGAATTAAGAAAAAAATATAAAGCGTTACGAGCCGCTTTAACCCCCGATTTAATTGAGACTCAAAGTTTGGCGATTGCCAATCAATTGCATTCGTTGGATATTTGGAACAACACCTATTTTCATTTGTTTCTAACTATTGCAGAACAAAATGAAATTGACACCGAATATATTTTACCCATTTTAGCAGGAAAAGATAAAGAAATTGTAGTGTCAAAAAGTGATTTTGCAACCCATAAAATGACCCATTATTTGCTTACAGACAATACCAAGTTTAGAAAAAATGCCTATAATATTCCCGAGCCAGTAGATGGAATAGAGGTGCCTGTTTCTAAAATTGACGTGGTTTTTGTACCACTTTTAGCCTATGATGAAAAAGGGAATCGAGTGGGTTATGGTAAAGGATTTTACGATGCTTTTTTATCGAAATGCAAACCAGAAACGATTAAAATTGGGTTGTCTTTTTTTTCTCCTGAATTTCAAATTAAGGACGTTACTTCAGATGATATAAAATTAGATTTTTGTGTTACGCCCGATAGCGTATACACCTTTTAGACTAATTGGAATGAGCAAAAGCTTTTTTGTTGAAGAAAATTAAGATTCCGACTCCAGTTGAAATAGCAAAATCGGCTACATTAAAAATAGCATTGAAGAAAGTGATTTGTTTTCCTCCCATAAAAGGCACCCAACTTGGCACTATATAATCTTCAATAAATGGAAAGTAAAACATATCCACTACTTTACCGTGAAACAAAGTCCCGTAGGGTTTATTTGAGAAATAGCTAGCTACTTGGTGGTGACTATCGTCAAACATAATTCCGTAAAATACCGAATCAATGATGTTGCCAAAGGCGCCTGCAAAAATTAAACAAATCGCTACAATTAGATAGTTGGATCTGTTTTTTCTAGTAGCATCCCAAAGCCAATATCCTATTGCGCCAACTGCAAAAATTCGGAAAACTGTCAAAAACAATTTGCCGTATTCACCAGGAATTACTGTCCCCCAGGCCATGCCTTCGTTTTCAATAAATAATAATTTAAACCATCTAAAAACTTCTACTTCTTCGCCCAATATAAAATTGGTTTTAACATACATCTTTGACCATTGATCAATTAGTAAGATTAAAATAATAAGTAACGCTGAATTTCTAAGTTTCATTTTCATGGTTTTATTGCTGCAAAAGTAGTATTATTTTTCCAAAAAAAAACGCTCCAAAAGAGCGTTTGTAGTATTGAAATTGGAAATATTAACGTTGTAAATTTTTAGCCTCAATACTCATTGTAGCATGAGGAACTATTTTTAAACGCTCTTTACCAATTAGTTTCCCTGTTACTTTACAAATTCCATACGTTTTATTTTCAACACGGAAAAGGGCATTTTTTAAATCACGAATAAACTTCTCTTGACGAATAGCTAGTTGTGAGTTTGCTTCTTTACTCATGGTTTCGCTTCCTTCTTCAAATGCTTTAAAAGTAGGTGAAGTATCATCGGTACCATTATTTAAATCATTCATATAAGCACTTTTAATCAATTCTAAATCAGTTTGTGCTTTTTCAATTTTGCTTAGAATAATTTCTTTGAACTCGGCTAAATCAGCATCGGAGTATCTCATTTTTTCATCTGTCATCTTTGCGCTATTTTGAAATTAATATTTTTGTTTTTATATCGTCAAATTCTATTTCTATGCCTCCCGAAACTTCAGCTGTGAATAACAACTCTTTAGTTAAAGTTTCCGACATAATGTAAGCTTCATTATTTTTTATTGCCTGTTCCAATTCATCTTGTTGCTGAATTTGAACTTTAATCTTATCGGTAACTTCAAATCCTGAATCTTTTCTAATATTCTGAATTCGGTTAACCAATTCCCTTGCAATCCCTTCTTGTTTTAATTCCTCAGAAATCGTAATGTCTAAAGCCACTGTAATTCCGTTTGCATTAGCTACTAACCATCCCGGAATATCCTGAGAAGTAATTTCTACATCTTGGGATGTTAAAATTATACTTTTTCCTGAAATAACAATGCTTAGTTCTCCTGTGGCATCCAATTGATTAATTTTTTCTGCCGAAAAATCCTGTATCTCTTTGGCAATCAAGCCCATATCTTTTCCAAATCGTGGCCCAAGAGCCTTGAAATTTGGCTTAATTTGTTTCACTAAAATACCCGAAGCATCGTCTAAAAGTTCTATTTCTTTGACATTAACTTCTGCCTTAATCAAATCGGAAACCGCCTCAATTTCAGCACGTTGATTGTTGTCAAGTATAGGAATGATAACCTTTTGCAAAGGTTGACGCACTTTAATCATTTCCTTTTTTCGAAGTGATAAAACTAACGAAGAAACGGTTTGCGCTTTCATCATTCTGCTTTCCAATGATTTATCAACAAAGTTTTCAACGGAAACCGGAAATTTTGCCAAATGTACACTGTCAAAATCTTCTAATTGTGTTGCTTGCGTTAAATCTTTGTAAAGTTTATCCATAAAGAATGGAGCAATTGGAGCCGATAGCTTTGCCACATTTAATAAGCAAGTGTATAAGGTTTGATAGGCTGCAATTTTATCGGTACCGTATTCGCCTTTCCAGAACCTTCTTCTGCATAAACGAACATACCAATTACTTAAATTTTCTTGTACAAAATCAGAGATCGCTCTCGCTGCTTTTGTTGGCTCATAGTCTTCATAATTACCATCCACTTCCTTAATTAAAGTATGCAGTTCAGATAAGATCCAACGATCTATTTCGGGTCTTTCATTTAATGGAATTTCAGGCTCCGAATGATTGAAACCATCAATATTGGCATACAAACTAAAGAACGAATAGGTATTGTATAAAGTCCCAAAGAATTTTCTTCTCACTTCTGCAATTCCTTCCAAATCAAATTTTAAGTTGTCCCAAGGATTCGCATTCGATATCATATACCAACGAGTAGCATCTGGGCCATACTCGGCTAAAGTTTCAAACGGATCAATTGCATTGCCTAAACGCTTTGACATTTTTTGTCCGTTTTTATCCAAAACCAAACCATTAGAAACTACATTTTTGTATGCAATTTTATCTAATACTAAGGTCGAAATAGCATGTAAGGTATAAAACCAACCTCGCGTTTGATCTACCCCCTCAGCAATAAAATCGGCTGGGAACGCTTTATTTTCGTCAATTAATTCTTTATTTTCAAATGGATAATGCCATTGCGCATAAGGCATAGCACCTGAATCGAACCAAACATCAATCAAATCAGATTCGCGTTTCATTGCTTTTCCAGATGGAGAAACCAACACAATGTTGTCAACTACATTTTTGTGTAAATCAACCAATTCATAGTTTGCTTCGCTCATGTTTCCAACCTGAAACCCTTTAAATGGATTTTCTTTTTGGAATCCGGCAGCAATAGATTTTTCTATTTCTGAATATAATTCTTCAACAGACCCAATTAGCATTTCTTCGGTTCCATCCTCGGTTCTCCATATCGGTAATGGAATTCCCCAATATCTTGAACGCGATAAATTCCAATCATTTGCATTTTTCAACCAATTTCCAAAACGCCCTTCTCCGGTTGCTTTTGGCTTCCAGTTAATGGTTTCATTCAGGTCAAACATTCTATCTTTAATTTCGGTTACTTTAATGAACCATGAATCAAGCGGATAGTATAAAATTGGTTTATCAGTTCTCCAACAATGTGGGTAACTGTGTATGTATTTCTCGACTTTAAAAGCCTTGTTTTCTTCTTTTAATTGAATTGCAATTTCTACATCGGCAGAACGCTCTGGCGCTTCCCCATCGTTGTAGTATTCGTTTTTAACAAATTTCCCAGAGTAGTTTCCTAGTCCTTCTACAAATTTTCCTTGTAAATCTACCAAAGGAACAGCGTTTCCATTTTCATCTAATACCAACATTGGTGGAACTTCGGGAGTTGCTTCTTTGGCAACTTTAGCATCATCAGCACCAAATGTTGGGGCAGTATGTACAATTCCGGTTCCATCTTCGGTAGTAACAAAATCTCCAGAAATAACTCTAAAAGCATTCTCCGGATTTTGATACGGTAATGCTAATGGCATTAATTGCTGATAACGAATTCCAACTAAGTCAGCTCCTTTGCATTCGGCAAGAATTTGAAACGGTATTTTTTTATCTCCTTCTTTGAAATTTTCAAAATCGGAAGGTTCTGAAGTTTCGAAGTAGGTTTTTCCAAATTGTTTTCCAACCAAATTTTTAGCCAAAATAACTTTCATCGGACGGAAGGTATATTGGTTGAAAGTGTCAACCAAAACATACTCAATTTTTGGACCAACGGTTAAAGCAGTGTTTGAAGGCAAAGTCCATGGAGTAGTAGTCCATGCTAATATGTGAATTTCTCCAAAGCCTTGTAAAAAGTTGGGTAAAGAATCTGATTTTGTAAGAAATTGAGCGACTACTGTGGTGTCTGTAACGTCTCTATAACTACCCGGTTGGTTTACTTCGTGTGAAGACAATCCGGTACCTGCTTTAGGCGAATACGGTTGTATAGTGTAGCCTTTGTATAGTAAATCTTTGTTGTAAATTTGTTTTAGTAACCACCATACACTTTCCATGTATTTGGATTTGTAGGTTACATACGGATCTTCCATATCTACCCAATAACCCATTTTTTCGGTAAGGTCGTTCCAAACATCGGTATACCGCATAACGGTTTTCTTACACGCTTCGTTGTATTGCTCAACTGAGATGGTTTTTCCAATGTCTTCTTTGGTGATGCCTAATTCTTTTTCGGTTCCTAACTCAACCGGTAAACCATGGGTATCCCACCCTGCTTTACGCTTTACTTGAAAGCCTTTTTGGGTTTTATAACGGCAAAAAATATCTTTGATAGCACGAGCCATTACGTGGTGAATTCCAGGTAATCCATTTGCAGATGGTGGTCCTTCAAAAAATACGAATGGAGCATTACCTTCTCTTGAAGTTACCGATTGTTCAAAGATGTTTTTTTCTTTCCAAAATTTTAGAACTTCAGATGCCACTGTTGGCAAGTCAAGCCCTTTGTATTCCGTAAATTTTGTGCTCATTATTTTGGTTGCTAAAAATCGAATTGCGAAAGTAAGGAATTTTGATAAAAGAGAATAAAAAATAGACAAAAGAGCGCCTACTTTTATCTAAAAATGTAAAAGTTTTTTCTAATTCTCGATTTTTTAAGCAAAAACCTCTTTTAAAACCTCTAAAGACTTTGGTTTTTTAAATCCGTCAAGATGAATCGAATAGTAATTTAATAAAATGTTTAAGACCAATTGGCGTTCCATTCCGTTGAAGACTTTCTGGTTGGAATCAAATTTTAACACAATTAATTTTTTTAGCAAATTCGTTTCGTGTTCTGATAGGCAATTGATTCCTAAAAAAGGGGAAAAACCACCTTCATCCATGGCAAAAAATTTTGCATCCAAATCGGAAATATCCGGATAAAAACCTAGAAATTTTGTTATTTCAAAAAGTAATATTAAATGAAAATTGGATGTTTCTTCATGCGTGTCCAACCAAATAAGTGCTGTTTCTAAAAAGGTAAACAGGTCTTCATTTTTTTCTTCTTCTTGAATACTAAGGTGTAACATTTCCGATAAGAAAATAACAATCGTACTTTTAATAACATCAGAAGTAATAGTTTGAAAAGCAGTTGCAAGTTTGATGTCTTTAAAGTGCTCTAAAGTGCCTTTATTTTTATGATTGGCTTCAATTTCAAGTAGTGTAAGCGGTTGAAAATAAGCAATTTTTTGATTTGATTTTTTACCAGAATAGGCGTTAGGCACAAAGTAACTTTTTAACCCATCTGAAAGTGTAAAGCACTTCACAATCAAGCTTTTTTCTTGGTATTTTAAAGAGGAAAGTACGATTGCTTTGGTTTTTACCAACATTGGAATTATCTAATTATCATTACTTTTTTAATGGTTGTTTCGATGCCATCTTGGGCTGATATCAAAATCATGTAAACTCCAGAAGCGACTTTATAATTGCCAAATGCAGTGGTGTCCCATTCTATTGTACCCCCTTCGGAAGTGGTTTCGAAAACCAAATTACCTTCAATGTCTGTTATTTTTACTGTTGCTTTATTTGTCAAATTGGCAATTTTAACCGTTCCGGTATATTCGGGTCTAACAGGATTTGGATAAACATAAACCGAATTTAGGTCGCCACTGGCATTTGTAGAAGTGCCTTTAAAAGAAACAAGTCCTTTATCGGTTGCAAAAAACACTTCTCCAGTAACCCCGTCAATTTCGATATCATTAATATTATTGGAAGGCAAAGGAGAATTTTCTTTTGTAAAACGATAAATGGTTTCTTGTCCATTTGAAGAAACAAGATACACTCCAGAATCTGCTATAGAAACCCATTTTTTGTTTGCTCCATCAACTGCAATATCCGTAATAAACTGATCGTAAAACAATTCTTGAGCTAAATCATTTTCTAAGATGATAATCGACTTTGTTTGAATTTCGGTTTCGGTTACAAAGGAATCAACCGAAGGAATAATACGAAGCCCATTTGCAGTTCCAATCCACAACTGGTTTTTGTTGTCTACAGCAACACATCGAACGCTTATTGCAGGAAGATTTCCATCGGTTCCGGTTTTTATTCTTAAAAATTTATTATTGTATTTTTCATTAAACGCCATTAATCCATTTCCTCTAAAGGAAGGTATCCATTTGGTATCATTTTTATCAATTGCTATTTTTCCGAAACTCTCATAATAGGGATTTTCCATTTGACTCACCAAATCATAGGTTTGCCAAGTTGCATTTGATTTTAATACTTTTATCGGCTTATTTACAAGAGAATTGGTCATCCATAAATTATTTTTTGCATCAAATGTTGCACCGTTAATTCTAACAGAGATATAATTTGGAATTGTAGGAACCCATTGTTGACTTTCAGGCCCATTTGGAGGAGAACTTAATTCATTAAATAACGTAAACGCGCCATTTTTTATTTTTAAGAGGCCACTTTGAAAAGAACAAACGTAAACTTCATTTTCATCATTAGGATTAGGAACTACATCGGTTAATGTAAAAGCACCAAGTAAATCACTAAAAGGGATTTCACTCCAACCAGTTTGCGCGTTGTAGGTGCTAATTGGTTTTGGAGTCATATCGGGTGTTGGCACTGCAGAGTTGTCGTAAGCTCCATAAGTTACCCATAATTTGCTTGGAGCCTTTTTTACTCTAAAAACGTTATTGCTTATTGGACCATTTGGGAGTAAAAATCCAAAATCAATTGCGTTTATAATGGATGAGGTTAGCACTCCATATTCGGTAGTTCCAATATATACATTGTTATTAATTTCGGAGGCACAGGTAAATGTTGGCGAACCATTAGGCACTTGAGTATTTTGGATGTAAAATACTTGAGTCAAATTATTATCATACACATGAACTTCATTTAAGGTTGTTACAATTAAATGATTTGTGTTGGATCTAATGTCAACTATTTTATTAGAATATTGAGCTACTTGCGTAAAGTTGGTCCCATCATATTTGATCAATTTATTATCAGATCTTGCTGCATAAACCAAGTTATTAAAAGCCGTAATTCCTTCCCAATAAAATCCCGAAATATCAACCCATTGATTGTAATCGTTTAAAAATTGATTGGTAATGCTTACTTTTCGAATACCGCTTTCAGTGGTGTTTCCTTGTGTAGCAGCATAGACAAATCCATTGATAATAGAGGTTTGTTTTACCGATATATAATTTCCGGAGGGCCCCATATAATAGGTGTCTCCAAATTCAAAGGTGTTTAGATCAAATGTTGAAATTCCATAATTGGTGGAAATGTAAAGTTTGTTGTTGTATTCTAGAAAATGATTAATTTGTTTAATCCCTGATGGAACTGGCACTTCATCTCGAATCCCTGTTTTGTATAAAAAAGAGCCATCTGCATTTACGACCAATAGTAATCCGTTACTATTTCCTACAAAAGATTTGTTAACCGAATCACTGTGATAAAAAGCGGTAATGGTTTCTGCTTTTAAGCCATCTATTGAGGTGGTTGTTTTAAGGTCGTTTGTGTTTAGGTTTTTTGCAAAAAAAGCATTTTCAGAAGACGCATAAATTTTTTGAGAAGTCTCGGAAATATCGGTAATTTGATTGAATGAAAAATAGCCTTGCCACTTTTGGTTATTTTGACTATAACCAACAAAAGCAAAAAATAAAACAAATAAGATTACTATTCTTTTGAGCATTTTTCAGTAAAATTTGATCACAAAGATACTATAAAACGAATTTATATTGGTTTTCATATACTGCAATAAAAAAACCTTCTTTCCGATAAAGAAAGAAGGTTAATTATAAAGTAAAAAATGGTATTATTTATACAATTCCTTGCGCCAGCATTGCATCGGCAACTTTAACGAAACCGGCAATATTTGCTCCTTTCACATAGTCAACATAACCAGTAGAATCTGAGCCATATTTTACACATGCTGCGTGAATGTTTGCCATAATTGCTTTAAGTCTATCGTCTACTTCTTCGGAAGTCCAGCTTAATCTTAAAGAGTTTTGTGACATTTCAAGACCAGAAGTTGCAACACCCCCCGCATTAGATGCTTTTCCTGGAGCGAATAAAATTTTAGCTTTTTGGAATACTAAAACTGCTTCTGGAGTTGAAGGCATATTTGCACCTTCAGCTACACAGATACATCCGTTAGCCACTAATGTTTTAGCTTCATCTTCGTTTAATTCGTTTTGTGTAGCGCATGGAAGCGCAATATCACATTTAACTTCCCATGGTCTTTTTCCAGCTACGAATTTTGCATTTGGATATTTAGTTACATAATCTGAAATTCTTCCGTAGTTCACGTTTTTAATTTCCATTACATAAGCTAATTTTTCAGCATTAATACCGTCTTCATCATAGATATATCCAGATGAATCCGACATTGTAACAACTTTTCCGCCTAATTGAGTTGCTTTTTCAGTTGCATATTGTGCTACATTTCCTGAACCAGAAACGACTACAATTTTTCCTGAAAAGCTATCTCCTTTAGTCCCAAGCATGCTTTGTGCAAAATATACATCACCATAACCTGTAGCTTCCGGACGGATTAATGATCCTCCAAATGAAATTCCTTTTCCAGTTAATACACCTGTAAATTCATTTCTTAATCTTTTATATTGACCAAACATGTAGCCAACTTCTCTTCCTCCAACACCAATATCTCCCGCAGGAACATCGGTATCTGCACCAATATGTTTAGATAATTCCGTCATAAAAGCTTGACAAAATTTCATAATTTCATTATCTGATTTTCCTTTTGGATCAAAATCAGCTCCACCTTTTCCTCCACCCATTGGCAAAGTTGTTAAGCTGTTTTTAAAGGTTTGTTCAAAAGCTAAGAATTTTAATATACTTAAATTTACAGAAGGGTGGAAGCGAATTCCTCCTTTGTATGGCCCAATTGCAGAGTTCATTTGAATTCTGTATCCACGATTAACTTGTGTTTTTCCAGCATCATCAATCCAAGTAACACGAAACATGATTACTCTTTCTGGCTCAACCATTCGTTCCAAAAGCATTTTGCCTTCGTACTTTTTATTTTCTTCAATAAAAGGAATTACTGTTTCTGCAACTTCAGTAACAGCTTGTAAAAATTCTGATTCGTTAGGGTTTTTTTTAGCAACCGCTTCAATAAAGTTTTGGATACTTTGTGACATAAATGATAATATTAATTTTTAAGAAATCGATTTCGTAATGTTTGACAAATATACATTTTATTAAAATAATGGCACTATTATTTTTAAATTCTCATAAATATTATGTTTTTCGAAACACTCTTTATTGAAAATTGAATTATTGATGTAAATCAAACTAGTTTATAATTTTATTCCATCGAAATATGCCTATTATTAACGAAATGCTTGTTCTAAATCGGCAAGTAAATCATCAATATCTTCTACACCGGTACTTAGTCTAACCAGGTCATCAGTAATTCCAACTTCCAATCTTTTATCTTCTGGTATCGATGCGTGGGTCATCAAGGCAGGATGATTTGCTAATGATTCAACACCACCAAGCGATTCAGCCAAAGTAAATACTTTTAGTTTTTCTAAAAATGAAATCGAGTCGGATTTTTTTCCTGATTTGAATGTAAAGGATACCATTCCCCCAAAACCGCTCATCTGTTTTTTAGCAAGGATATAATTTGGATGATCTGGTAATCCTGGATAATAAACGCGATCTACTTCGGGGTGGTTGCTTAAAAATTCAGCCACTTTCATCCCGTTTTCACAGTGTCTTTGAACGCGTAAATGCAAGGTTTTAATTCCTCTTAAAACCAAATAACTGTCCATTGGCCCAAGTGTTCCTCCGGTTGCAAATTGTTTAAAGTGCAATTCATCTCCCAAAGCTTTATCTTTTATGATTAAAGCTCCAGCGATTACATCGGAATGCCCCCCTAAATATTTAGTTGCCGAATGCATTACAATATCAGCCCCTAAGTCTAGTGGTTTTTGTAAATAGGGCGTTGCAAAAGTATTGTCTACCGCAAAAAGTAAATTGTGTTTTTTAGTGATTTTGGCTATTTCTTGAATATCGGCCAATTTCATCAATGGATTAGTTGGTGTTTCAACCCAAACTAATTT
>JBILNU010000136.1:0-3684 GCA_044374815.1 Flavobacterium sp. | reverse complement strand
TTATTCTTATTTTCTATTAATTTGTTTGCAACTAACGGCGCAAACTAAAGGGATATTTTCTAGTGACCCAATAATTAATTTAGAGAACTTTGATAAACAACGCGTTTACTTTGGCTATTTTCTAGGGTTTAATTCTTACGATTTTAAAATTGATTATATAAATACCCCCGCTGCGGATATTAATGTTAATGCAACTTCAGGATTTAATGTAGGTATTGTGGGAGATTTAAGATTATTTGAATATGTAAATCTGCGATTTGAACCTGGCTTATATTACGCACAGAGAAGCCTTGTTTACAGCGGATTTACCCGAAAAATTGATTCCGAAAGAGAAATTCGTTCCACCTATATTGATTTTCCTTTGTTATTAAAATTTTCCTCCAAAAGAACCGGAAACATAAGACCTTTTCTTGTTGGTGGAGTTTCATCTACCTTAAACATAGCAAGTAATGCAAAATCTACAGATGATAATTACCAACAGCGATTTAGATTAAGAACTTGGACACAAAACTACCAACTTGGGTTTGGAATTGATTTATTTTTAGAATACTTTAAATTTTCACCTTCTATTAGAGGTGTATTTGGATTGAATGACGAATTAATTCGCGACAACAACCCAGATAGTCCTTGGACTGGGAATATTGAATCCATGAAAACAAGAGGTATTTTTGTGAATTTTACATTCCACTAAATAGCGCCTCGCTTAAATTCACTTAAAAATATTGCGGTTGCAGTAGCAACATTCAAACTTTCAGTTTTTTGAATTTTTCCAAATCGAGGAATAGCTAACCTTGAAGTCACAACATTTTCAATAGCAGTTGAAATTCCGTTTGCTTCATTACCCAAAATCAAAATACCTTCATTTGGAAGTTTTTTTTGATAGATATTTTCACCGTCCATAAAAGTTCCAAATACAGGTAGATTGGTTTCTTTAATTTGTTTTTCAAGATCCAAATACTGCACTTTTACTCTTGCTAAAGAACCCATTGTTGCCTGAACTACTTTAGGATTATACAGATCAACCGTTTGTTCATTACACCACAATTGTTCAATTCCATACCAATCGCACAAGCGAATAATTGTGCCTAAATTTCCAGGATCTCTAACAGCATCTAAAGCCACAATCAATCCAGAAAGAGTGCTTAATTCAGGCTCAGGAATTTGAAACAAAGCCAAACAATTATTAGGGGTGGATAGACATGAAATTTTCTTTAATTCGGCTTCAGAGATGAGCGACTTGGAGTCATTTTTTATGTTTTCAAAAATAGATTCGGTAACAAATAAATGTTCTAAGACAAAATTAGAATCCAGTAATTCCTGAATTACTTTTACCCCTTCGGCAATAAATAATTTGTGAAGTTGTCTGAATTTTTTTTGCTGTAAACTCGTAATTAGTTTAATTTGGTTTTTACTAACCATAAAAAAATGTACTTTTGGATTAAATTTTGCATCTCTTGAAAAAATACCTTACAAAAATATCATTTATTATTTTAATTCTACTCTTATTTGTTGCATGTAACACAACAAAACGAGTTGCTGAAGGAAAACGTTTATTAATGAAAAACGAGATATCTGTTGATGGCAAAGAAATTAATGATGAAAAAGTGTTTTTTCAATTATATCAAAAACCTAATAGTTCCATTTTAGGTTATCGATTACGTTTAAATTTATTCAATTTATCAAAACCTAATGCCGATTCAACTTATGCGAATTGGCTCAATAAAAAATCAAATCGAAAAGCTAATTTATCAAAACTTCTTTCTCAAAAACAAGTTGACCGACTTGGTAAATCATTTATTGTTTCTGGATGGAGTGATTTTTTAATTAAAACCGGTGAAGCACCTGTAATTTATGATACAGATTTTACAAAAAAGTCTTTAAAAAGATTAGAGGCTTATTATTACAATAAAGGATTTTTTGATGTAAAAGCAAATTATACAAGCGATACAACTCAAAAGAAAAAAACCAACATAAAATATCAGATTGCACTTAAAAAACCCTATTTAATTGATAGCGTATCCACGCAAATTGAAACTCCAGCACTTGATTCTTTATACAAAACGAAAGTTGCAAATTCATTAATTCAAAGAAACAAGCAATATGCAACTGTAAATTTAGAAGAAGAAAGAAATCGACTTACATCCGAATTTAGAAACAATGGTGCCTATTTATTTCAGCAGAATTACATTTCCTATGCATTGGATACCATTAACACCAGTAACAAGGTTAATGTAAAATTAATTGTAAAAGATTATTCCTACAGAGAAAACGATTCTTCTAAAACAGCCCCTTTTGAACTATATAAAATAAGTAAAGTTGCTATATATACCGATAGAGCAACCAATAAAATAGAAAAGCCAATTAAGGATAGTTTACAGTACAATGATTTCATGCTTTACAGCGAAAATAAACTTAAATACCGCCCAAAATCAATTACTAATGCAGTTTTTATAACTAAAGGAAGTTTGTTTTCTGACATCAATACTCAACTTACTACAAAGTATTTGAGTAATTTAAGAGTCTTTAATTATCCTACAATTGAATATAAAATTGACCCAAAAGACAGCAAAGCATTAATTGCAAATATTTATTTAAAACCTAGGGATAAATTTAGTTTTGGATATTCTGCAGATTTTATTCATTCTAATATTCAAGATTTTGGTATTTCAGGAAATACTTCCCTCGGAATTCGTAATGTATTTAATGGGGCTGAAACTTTTCAAATCGGTTTTAGAGGAAATGTAGGTGCTTCTAAAGACTTGGCGAATCCAAATAATAATTTCTTTAATATATCCGAAATTGGGGTGGATGCAAAATTAAGTTTCCCTAGACTCTTTTTTCCATTTAATCTGGATAAAATCATTCAAAAGAGTATGATTCCTTCAACGGTAATTAGTGTGGGTTATGCTAAACAAACCAATATTGGATTGGATAAACAAAATTTCACTAGTTCGTTTTCATACAATTGGACACCAAAACCAAATTCATCTATTAGACTAGATTTATTTAATATTCAATATGTAAATAATTTAAATACAAGTAATTATTTCAATATATATCAATCTTCATATACTGCTTTAAATGCAATTGCAAATAATTATGCTTCTGTAAATCCAAATTATTTTTCAAGTGATACCAATCAATTAATAATTGAAAGTGGAACTTCAGGTTTTATAGCAGATGCATTAGCAAATCCTAGTATAATTTCTTTAACCGAAGATGACTTAAAATCTATTCGAAGCATTGAAGAGCGTCGAAAAAGATTAACCGAAAATAATTTAATTTTTGCAACAAGCATTAGCTATTCAAAAACAACAAGAAAAGATCTTTACGATAATTCATTTCATGCTTTTAAAACCAAATTTGAATCGGCAGGAAATTTTCTTTCTTTACTAGCAAGAATTTCAAAGCAGCTCAATAACCAGGGTGAAGTAAGTACCTTTTTTGAGGTAGAATATTCACAATATTTAAAAGGAGAAGTAGAATATATTAAACATTGGCCATTACCTGGAAAAAAAGTTTTTGCAATAAGAAGTTTTGCCGGATTGGCAATTCCATATGGAAACTCCAATAGTATACCGTTTTCTCGAAGTTATTTTTCGGGAGGTTCAAATGACATTAGAGCATGGCAACCCTATAGCTTAGGACCGGGAAAAAGTGGTGGGTTGAATGATTTTAACGAAG
>JBILNU010000049.1:0-12701 GCA_044374815.1 Flavobacterium sp. | reverse complement strand
TTCTAACCAAGTTTGAGAACCTTGAACATTTGAAAAAGTTCCATTTGCATTAAAAACATATTCATCATCAAATAAACATGCTCTAGTGGTAACATCAGCAGCAGAACTTGAATACCAAATGTAATTACCTTGATTTGGCCCTACAGCAAAAGCTCCTGCTAGCGGAGTTAATTTCCAAGTTCCATCAATAGTTTGACCAATGGAAATTGTAGCAGAAAATAAAATTAAAAGAATAGTAATTTTTTTCATAATATTTAGTTTTTGTTATTTTCCAAATTTACACAAATTTTTAAGTTAAACTAATTTCATTGATTTTATCAAACTATATATAAACTATACACTATAATAATTTTATAAATAACATGAAATTACAAATAAAATACTGATTTTTATGTGTTTTAATGGAAATTTAATTAAAAAATAAAAGTAAAATCATATCAAAAAATATTATTATGTTGAGGTAATGTTGTGTTTTACTATTACGTTTTCGTAACTTAATTATTATACAACATTATGTTTTCGTTTATAAATAAATCTAAAAAGTAAAAAATATTAGTATTTAATCAAATTATCATTAATACTTCGATTAAAATTTAATAACATTAATTAATATTTGTGTTTTGTTCAATACCAAAACTCATTTGATTAATTAGTATCTTTGCAAAAATTGATATTAATCATGATTCCAAAAGATGTTTCTATCCTAGATCCAAAGAAAAATATTATCATAAAAGGTGCTGGCATTCATAATTTAAAAAATATTGATGTTGCCATCCCTAGAAATGAATTAGTGGTTATTACTGGACTATCGGGATCTGGAAAATCATCTCTAGCTTTTGATACTTTATATGCCGAAGGGCAACGGCGCTATGTAGAAAGCTTGTCTTCTTATGCAAGACAATTTCTTGGAAGATTAGACAAACCCAAAGTAGATTATATCAAAGGAATTGCTCCTGCAATTGCTATAGAACAAAAGGTGAACACCACCAATGCCCGATCTACTGTAGGAACCTCAACCGAAATTTATGATTATCTAAAACTTCTTTTTGCTCGAATTGGAAAAACTATTTCTCCTATTTCTGGAAAGGAGGTTCGTAAAGATACCGTAAAGGATGTCGTAAATGAAGTGAAAAAGTTTAATTTAGAAAGCCGTTGGCTGCTACTTGCTCCGATTCATTTAGAAAACGGTAGAAAATTGGAAGACAAACTTAAGGTGCTCTTGCAACAAGGTTTTGCTCGAATTTTAGTTGACAATCAAATGGTGCGATTGGATGAAATTGATAACCATTCACTAGATAACAAAGACATTCTATTAATTATTGACCGTATCGTTGTAAAAGTCGAAGAAGAATTTTATAACCGACTTTCAGATGCGGTGCAAACTGCTTTTTTTGAAGGAAAAGGCGTTTGTTTTCTACAAGAAGTAGATTCCAATAACCGACTCGAGTTTAGTTCGAATTTTGAATTGGATGGCATGAGTTTTTTAGAGCCTAATGTACATTTATTCAGTTTTAACAACCCTTATGGTGCTTGCCCAAAATGCGAAGGCTACGGAAATGTTATTGGGATTGATGAAGAATTGGTAATCCCAAATACGGCCCTTTCTATTTTTGAAAATGCCATTTATCCTTGGCGAGGTGAAAGCATGGGATGGTATCGCGATGAATTAGTTAATAATGCATATAAGTTTGATTTTCCTATTCATAAGCCGTATTTCGTATTATCTGCAGAGCAAAAAGAATTGATTTGGAATGGAAATTCCTATTTTCAAGGGCTCCATGATTTCTTCAAAGAATTGGAAGAAAAAAATTATAAAATCCAAAACCGAGTTATGCTTTCGCGGTATCGCGGAAAAACAAAATGCTCTACTTGTAAAGGGAAACGACTTCGTGAGGAAGCCAACTACATTAAGGTGGGAGGAAAAACCATATCGGATTTAGTGGATTTATCGATAAAAAAATTAATTCCGTTTTTTAATGATTTGCAATTATCGGAATACGATAGTTTGGTATCCAAAAGATTATTGGTAGAAATAAAAAACCGATTGGCATTTTTAAGTAATGTTGGCTTGGATTATTTAACCTTAAATAGAAATTCCGCAACGCTTTCTGGTGGAGAATCACAACGCATTAACCTTGCCACTTCGTTAGGTAGTAGTTTGGTAGGTTCAATGTATATCTTGGATGAGCCAAGCATTGGATTGCATCCAAAAGACACCGAATTATTGATTGATGTTTTGAAAAACCTGCGCGATTTAGGCAATACGGTTATTGTAGTTGAACACGATGAAGACATCATGAGACAAGCCGATTGTATAATAGATATTGGTCCGGAAGCAGGAACACATGGTGGTAATCTTGTTGCTCAAGGAACTTATGATGAAATCTTAAAATCGGATTCCTTAACTGCAAAATACCTTAACGAAGAATTAGAAATTAAAGTCCCAAGAAATCGCAGAAAATGGGGAGCTTATATTGATATTCTTGGCGCTAGAGAAAACAATTTACAAAACCTAGATGTTCGTTTTCCATTGGAATGTTTAACTGTGATTACTGGAGTTTCTGGAAGCGGGAAAAGTACCTTGGTTAAGAAAATACTATTTCCGGCTATACAAAAAAAGCTAGAAGGAGTTAGTGAAAAAGCTGGTCAATATAGTGATATACAAGGGCATTATCATAAAATTAGACACATTGAATATGTAGATCAAAACCCAATTGGAAGGAGTTCGCGTTCCAACCCAGTGACTTATATTAAGGCCTATGATGACATTAGAGATTTGTATGCCAAGACCAAATTATCTAAGATTCGCGGATACCAACCGAAGCATTTTTCTTTCAATGTAGATGGGGGTCGCTGCGAAACTTGTAAAGGTGATGGTTCAATTAATGTGGAAATGGTTTTTATGGCCGATGTAGAATTGCCATGCGAAACTTGTGGGGGAAAACGATTCAAAAAGGAAATTTTGGAAGTGAATTTTGAAGATAAAAATATCGACGATATTCTTACCATGACCATTGACGATGCTATTTTGTTTTTTAACGAGCACAAACAAACCAAAATCACACAAAAGCTACAACCGTTAAAAGATGTTGGATTAGGATATGTTCAATTAGGGCAATCTTCTTCTACGCTATCGGGAGGTGAGGCACAACGAATTAAACTGGCTTCGTTTTTAGTTAAAGGTGCTTCCAAAGAAAAAGCCTTATTTGTATTTGATGAACCAACAACCGGATTGCATTTTCATGATATTAAAAAACTATTGGCCTCTTTTGATGCCTTAATCGATAATGGACATTCTATTTTGGTGGTTGAACACAATCTCGACTTAATAAAATGTGCCGATTGGATCATTGATTTAGGTCCAGAAGGTGGTGAAAATGGAGGTCAGTTATTGGCAGAAGGAACTCCAGAGGAGGTTGCTAAGAACAAGAAATCAATTACCGGAAATTACTTGAAAAACAAACTATAAAGCAGCTTACTCAATAACTATTTTCTTGGTAATTCTATTGTCTGCTGCTTGTAGAATTCCTAAATAAATTCCTTTGGATAAAGTTGAAACTGATACTGTTTCAATCAATTTAGCATCTTTAAATGAAGTATTGAAAACTTCTTTTCCATTAATATCAATGATTGAAAAGGTGTATTCGGATACGGGTAAAGAACCTAAATTAATATTTAAAACTTCTTGTGTAGGATTTGGGAAAAAACTAACTCCAAATTCATCAAATTTATCATTTGCCATTGCAGCTGGATCGGCTTGTGCAAAATGTAAGGTTGCTCCAATTGCTGCTTTTGCAACATTATAATTATACACCGGATCCATATTTACTAATAAATCCGTTGCAGTATGCCTGTGAGTAGTTTCATTGGTTTCAAAGAAGCCAGTAATTACTTCGTTGTTACTTTGAAACGACATATAATCTGAAGCATAGGCAAATGAAAGTGTTGCATTTAAAGGAGAATATAAGGTTACGCAATTCATCAACTCATTGGTCATAGTTGACGAAGCAGCATTATTTGTTGAAGGGTTGTTATTGGTGTCGCGTTCACAAGTGATGGTATTATTTACCATACCGGCAACACCACCTACTTCATCTATGTTAAAGACTAATCGAATATTCATTTTTGGATTGGTAGCATTTACAACATTAGCTACATAATCTTGACTTCCTCTTAATCCATCTTCTTCACCACTAAAATTGATAAACTTTATTGAATATGCGGTAGGAATATTTTGCAATAAACGAGCGGTTTCTAATATACTAACCACTCCACTTCCGTTATCATTAGTTCCTTTACCGCCAATAGAATCATAATGCCCGCAAACAATTAAAAAAATATTTGGATAGGTTGTCCCTATTTTGGTAACCGTTAAATTTTTACAAACTGCAGATGACCCTGAATAAGTGTATGAATCTTCTTGCAATTGAGCAGCAGTATAACCGTAACTTAAGTACTTGTTTTTTAACCAATCTAAGGTGTTTTGCAAAGCAGGGGTTCCTCTTCTTTTTAAACCAAGGGCCTCAAATTGAGTCAGATTAGTAGTAATATTAGTTTGTGAACATTGGTTCACTACATTAGCATAAGCCTGAATAAATGTTTGGCTGTAACCACTTGCAAGGGTTAATAATCCAAAACACAAAAAGAAAATATTTTTTGATTTCATAAAAAATGAAAGAATAATAAATTGACTATTTCTACAAAAGTAATTGAAAAAATTATTTCATTCTACTAATCCTTACAATTAATGAATTAACTACCTGATTTACTTCTTCTGAAATTTGAAATTTATAAGTAAAAAACATGTAAAAAACACCAATTAAAATTGATTTCAATCCAATATTAATAATGGGATGAAAAGTAAAATCCCAAAAATAAAAAAGGAGAAAACTAACAATAATAATAACCAAAGAATAAATAGTTTTTATAGTAAAAGGGTACAAATTCATCTTATTAATTACATAAAATAACTTAATGGTATTGTATATCATTACTGTTAACAAAGTTGCAAAAGCAGAACCTTCAATTCCGTATATCGGAATAAAAATCATGTTTAAAATAATCATTAATAAAACTGTAAAAATCCCATATAATAATACTGTCCTGTAATGCTTGGTATTTACAATAATCGAATTATTATTTCCCAACAAAACATCATAAAATTTAGATAAGCCAATCATAAATACCACCCATATACCACCGCTATAATCTTTTGGAATAAGCTGGTACATTTGTTTAATATTTAAAAATATAATTATCATAATAAAACCACCAATTACTTGAAGATTGATGGCGCTTTTCTTATAGAGTTCATTGAGTTCCTCAAACTTTTTTTCTGCAATTAATTTTGCTGTTATAGGTGCGACTATTTGAGTCATGGCTCTACTTGGCACGGCAATAACTGTTGAAATAAATATAGCCACTCCATATAAAGCATTTTGACTAATATTTAAATAATGAGCTATCATCACTTTGTCAAAATCAACTAACATGACCGCTACCCCACCAGATACAATTATAAAAAAAGAATATTGAACAATGTCTTTTAAATTTTGAGGAATAACAAATCGTAAAACGGGCATTTTAACTGAAATAGCATAGAGTTTCATTACAACTACTTGAACAAAATAAGCTAATGCAATCCCGTAAACACAGGTCGATTTTTCAATCCAATTAAAGTGAACCGAAAACAATAAAATCATTACAATCAAGCGTACTAAAACCTCGCTTATTAAATTACCTATAACTGATTTCATATGTATCTTCACCCAGGCATAAAACACCTCAAAATAGGCCATAAAAAGTCCAATCAAAGGAATTAACCAAAAATAAGGTTTTAATGAAGGATTTTCTTCCACCCAGCCCATAGAAATGGGGTCATAGAACAAATAAAACACCAAAATGATTGGAATAATTAAGACTAAAGGCAATACCAACATAAAAGTTAAAAATTCTTCCTTTTCTTTTTGGGTTTTATAATGTGAGAAAAAGCGAATTAAGGTATTTTGAGCCCCAAAAGCCATTAATGGCATCAATATATTGGCGCCAGAAAGTACAGTGGTGACAATTCCGTAATGCAATTTACCAAGGAAGTTGGTATAAAAAAACAGTGCATTGATGGCTCCAATCCCAAATCCGAAGAAGGTAATAATGGTATTTTTAATGGATTGCGATTGAACTATTCCCATTTTGAATTGGATATTAATGATTGATTAAGTTTGACAATTTTTCAGTTAAACTCTTTCTCGAATAGTGCTGTAAACCAACAGGATGCACATGCAATTTCTTTTCCAAAAATAATTCAAAATAAGAAAGAATAGTTTTTTTCAGACGTACTTTTTCAGAATAGGTAAAGAAAACTCCGGTATTTGTTGAAGTAATGATTTCGGCAAAATCAGAATCTTTCGGACCTATAGCAACTATAGGTCTTTCGGAAACCATGTATTCAAATAATTTCCCAGGAATGATACTTTTAGTATCTTCGGAATCAATTTCAATCAATAATAAAACTTGTGATTTTCTTTGGTGCGCTATTGCTTCCGTATGCGAAAGATAACCTAAATTATTGCAATACGCTTCTAATTGATAATTGGATAAGCTTTCAAATATTTCCTGACTTATTTTTCCGATTAATTTCAATTGAAAATTGGCCGAAAAAGCATTATTTTCTGTAACCAATTCTTGTAAAACTTCCCATAAAACTTTGGGATTTCTATCGGATAAGAACGATCCTATATGTGCCATGGTAAACTTTTCATCCAAAGTTTGTTTGGCCACATTTTCTATATCATAACCATTGGTAATAACCTCAATTGGTTTTTGGGTTAGTAATTGAAATTCCAATTTGGTGGTCTTGCTCGTTACTATAATGGTATCTGCGGCATTGAGCACTTTACTTTCTAAAAACTTGTGCTTTTTATCGGCATAGAATGACAATTTCAAGGCTTCATGATAACCAATAGTTGTCCATGGATCTCTAAAATCGGCAAACCATTTTACGCCCAATTCTTCTTTTAATTTTAATCCAATTAAATGTAAAGAATGTGGCGGCCCCGAAGTTACAATGGTATCAATATTATTTTCTTGAATGTATTTTTTCAAATAAGCAACAGATGGTTTTACCCAATATTTTCGTGCATCCGGAATGAATAGATTTCCGCGTACCCAAAGCAATAGTTTTTCTAAAACAGACTGTTTTTTGGCTGCAGGAATAATTCCGGAACTTATTTTTTGTGTTTGTTTCTTAGAAAAAATTCCCGCTAATTGATAGGGTTCAAAAATTTTGTTTTTAAGAATGATTGCTTTATCTGAAACTTCATTTAGCAATCCTTCATCTACAATTGGGTACGTTGGATTTTCGGGAATATATACAATCGGCTGAATATCAAAATCAGGTAAATACTTAACAAACTTCAACCATCGTTGTACGCCTGGCCCGCCAGCTGGTGGCCAATAATAAGTGATGATTAGTAGTTTTTTAGGTTGTTGCATCTAATTCGTTTTCTTTTTTTTCTCAAAGTAAATCCCGCCAATTAAAAGTAACATTATTCCAATAGAACTAACTAAAGCAATAGTACTCCCGGTTTTCACTACTTGTGGCTCAAATTTAAATTCAATAGTATGTTTTCCTGCGGGAATATTCAAACCTCTTAAAGCATAATCTACTCTTACAACCTCGGCTTCTTTTCCATCAATAGTAGCATTCCATCCATTTTTATAATACATCTCTGAAAAGACCGCAAATCCATCATTTTTATTGTTTGAACTATATTTTAAATGATTTGGTTTGTTATAGGTTAACTGTATAGTTGCAGTTGAATCTACCTTATAAATTTGTGGTTTAATTTTAAACTCTTGTTGATTAATTACTGCAACGTTTTTATTATCTAATTTATCCAATGCTTTCATCTCAGCATCTGAATTGGAAACCATTTTAAACTCTTTTATAAACCATGCATTTCCATTGGCTTCAGGGTTCATACTAGCCACTTCCTCCCCTTTTTCATTGGTTTGAATAACATACTTTACATTCAACATATCCAAAACGCGCTTGTTATTATTAGCAATTTGATAATCAAATAATTCCTGCATTCTTCTTGGTCGCACTGCCGAATATCCTCCAATAGATTTATGAAAATAGGAAGCTTTGGCATTTAAATAGCCTTCTACATCCAACACTCTATAGCTGGTAGTATCCTGCAAAATTTGTTCATCAGTTGGAGTTACGTCAAATGGAACATCTACCTCGTGCGCACTAACAAAATCTTTATTGCTTACATAATTTTTATCAACAAAAAACAAATCGGAAACCATTAATAAGCCGACTACAATGATGGTATTTTGAGAACTTAGTTTGTTTTTTGAATAAGCCCAAAGAGCAGCAGCAACAAGAGAAATGAAGAATCCAGAACGCAATAAATCAGCAGCATACATGGTTTTTCTGTCGGCTTTTAATGCATCAATAAATCCAATTCCAAAAGATTTATCCTGACTTTGACTAAACATTTGTCGTAATTGTCCGTCTAATTCTCCGGAAAAATCAAATAAACTTCGGCATAAAAACAACAATACCAACAAACCTAAAACGGTAGCCGATGATTTCCAAAGGCTGTCCCATTGCTTATCTTTATTTGTAGAAAAATAAGATTGCAAACCAATAATTGCCAATACCGGAAAGCACAATTCTAATACAACTTGAATAGAAGAAACTGCTCTAAACTTATCGTAGAAAGGTAGGTAATCAATACAAAAATCGGTTACTACCGAGAAATTTTTTCCCCATGAAAGTACCAACGAAAGTAAAGCGCCAATCAAGAAAACATATTTAATTTTTCTTTTGTCGTGATACAATCCAAGAACTGCCAGGAAGAAAACCACTGCACCAATATAGGCAGGAGCCGCTACAATAGGTTGAGATCCCCAATAAGTTGGTGCGTACGAATCGGTTATTTGACGCGCTTCTTCTTCTGAAGCTCCGTATTTTAACATATAATCATATACGGCAGAATCATCACTTAATTTCTCGCCGTTACCACCACCAAATAGTCGAGGTGCTATTAGATTTAAACTTTCGGCAACCCCATAACTGTATTCGGTAATATAACTACGATCTAATGAAGTAGTTTCTGTTTTTTTAGTCCCTTCTGGAGTTAATTTCAAATCACTTTTTCCACGAATACTATAATCCGTATACTCTTTGGTAGCCATTAAATTGGTTGCATTTGCTCCTAGGGCAAAGATTAAAGCAACTGCAAAAGTCCCTCCTACTAGACCTAATTCTTTGTATTCTTTATTTTTTAAGAATTTGTAGGCATAGTAAATTCCTAAAACCAATAATAAAAACAACAAATAATAAGTCATTTGAAAATGATTGGCATTTATTTCTAAAGCTACAGCTAACATCGTTAGCAATCCACCATAAATATATTTTTTTCGAAATACCATTATCACTCCAGCTACAACCAGAGGCATGTAGGCGATGGAATGTGCTTTTGCATTGTGACCTACTCCTAAAATCACAATAAGGTAGGTAGAAAAACCAAAGGCTAACGCACCAAAAAAGGCTTTTAAAGGATCAATTTTTAAAACCAACATTAATCCATAGAAACCTAGAAAATATAAAAACAAATAATCTGCAGGTCTTGGTAAAAAACGAAGGGCATCATCTAATTTTCCGATGTAATCGTGTGGATAATTTGCCCCCATTTGATACGTTGGCATTCCGCCGAAAGCTGAATTTGTCCAATACGGCTCGGCATGTTCAACAGCTCTAAAATCATTTTGCTCTTTGGCCATTGCGGTATATTGAATAATATCCGATTGGTATATTTTCTTTCCTTGTAATACTGGCAAAAAATAAATTAGTGCAATTACTACAAAACTAAATACAGCTAAAAAATGGGGATATAACTTTTGAATCTGCTTCATTATCGTGACAAATAATTTAATTTTAATGTGGATTTTATTTTACTCTACTTCTTCGTAATCAATATATTCACCCACATTTTTAGTTTCCTTGGGCTTTTCATTTTGCTTATTTTGTGTTTGCGAATGATTGTTTTGTTGGTATTGTTGTTGAAACTGTTCATTAGCTTTTTCAACAACCTTTCGCGCCATTAATGGCAAAAATAATCGCATAACAAATTTGATTATATAATAAATAATCAAAATGATGAAAATATCTTTAATCAAACCACCTAAAGATGCTACTTGCATAATTTTATAAATTTTGTCAAAAATACTAAATTCCGCTTATCTAAATTAGGAATTCCTCTTAAAATAATGATAAAAAATAGTACATTTGGAATTCAAAATACTATTCAAACAAATTTTATATTATGAAATTAATTCACCTGATCTTTTTTAGTTTTTATATAATTAGTTCAAACTCTTATGCGCAATACACGGATGTAATTAATTCCAATCGCCCAGGAAATTCTATGTCAGCATTTTCAGTTGGAAAAACAGTGATTCAAGTTGAATCGGGTTTAAATTATATAAATGAAAAGCATGATCTTTTAGAGTATACTGCAAATGGATACAGCATAGATTTAACGACTCGTTATGGCTTTTTTAAAGAACAATTAGAGGCCGTTGTTAATATAAATTATCAAAATGATTACTACAATACAGATATATATAGTACTCACAGAACTGGATTAAAGACAACTACCGTTGGTTTTAAATATTTGATTTATGATCCGATGAAAAATTATGAAAAGAAAATAGATGTAAAAAGCTGGAAAGCCAATCATAAATATGAATGGCGTCAATTAATCCCATCGGTTGCTGCCTATGCAGGTTTCAATATTAATACCAATAGAGAATTATTTACAAGAACTTCGAATACCATTGGAGTATTTGGACCAAAAGCAATGGTAATTACTCAAAATGTTCTACCAAAATCATGGGTATTTGTAACTAATGTTTTCATGGATCAATATGGAACTTCAATGCAAACTTTAGGTTATGTTATTACTTTAACAAAAGGATTTAATGATCATTGGAGCGGATTTATAGAAAACAGAGGCCTTAATAACGAATACTATTCGGATGGTTTTTTTACTGGTGGTGCCGCTTATTTACTTGGAAGCAATTTTCAAATAGACGCCTCAGTAAGTAGAAACTATAAAACTACCCCAAATATATTTTATGCAGGAATAGGTGCATCATGGAGATTTGATGGTAATTATGATGAAGTTTTATACCGCAAACCAAACAAAGAGGAAAAGAAAGAGAAAGGCAAAAAATCCAAAAACAAAGGAAAAAGCAAGAAAAGAAAAGATGCTATTTAACACTTAAAATCTTATTACAAAATGATAACTGTTATAGAAGCCAATACTAAAGCATTATTAAAGGAATATGTTACATTTCCTTTTTCGCTATACAAAGACCATCCGTATTGGGTTCCGCCCTTAATTCAGGATGAATTAGAAGGCTTTGACAAAACCAAAAATCCGGCTTTTGAAAATGCAGAAGCCTACTTTTATTTAGCATATAAAAACAATAAAATAGTTGGCCGAATTGCCGCAATTATAAACTGGGACGAAGTAAATAACCAAGAAAAAAAGAAAGTTCGTTTTGGATGGTGGGATGTAATAGATGATATTGAAGTTACTAGTGCCTTATTGGAAAAAGTAAAAGAACTTGGCCAAAAAAATAATTTAGAATATATGGAAGGTCCAATGGGATTTTCCAATTTAGATAAAGTAGGTGTAATTACAGAAGGTTACGATGAAATTGGATCCATGATCACTTGGTACAATCATCCTTATTATAAAGAGCATTTAGAACAATTAGGCTATGTAAAGGAAAAAGAATATCTAGAAAATAAATTTCCTTTTGCCAATGTAAAACCCGAACACTTTGAAAAAATTGTTCCGCTAATAAAAAAGCGCTATCAATTAAGAGAATTGAATTTTACAAAGACAAAAGACATTATGCCTCATGTAGATAAAATGTTTGATTTATTCAATAAATCGTATGCAAGTTTATCGTCATTTGTAGCCATAACCGATGTTCAAAAAGAATATTTCAAGAAAAAATACATCAGCTTTATCAATCCCGAGTACATCAAATTTGTGATAAATAAAGACGATGAAATGGTAGCCTTTAGCATAGTAATGCCTAGTTTTTCTGAAGCATTGCAAAAAGCCAAAGGCAAATTGTTTCCGTTTGGATTTTACCATTTGCTTAAAGCAAAAAAAGAGTCTAAGGATGTATTGTTTTATTTAATTGGGGTTGCCCCCGAATACCAAAGCAAGGGCGTAACGGCTATACTATTTGAAGAAAATTACCACACTTTTACCAAAAAAGGAATACTAAATTGCATCAGAACACCGGAACTTGAGGATAATATCGCCATTCATCAACTTTGGAAACACTTTGATCCAGTTACTTTTAGAAGAAGAAGGACCTATCGCAAAGATTTATAAATAAAAAATCCATTCAATTTGAATGGATTTTTTATTATAGAAGTTTTAAAATATTATTCTACATTTTGAACACTTGCTTCAGCAATTTTAGCATAAGTTCCGTTTACTAATTTTTCACGAATTGCTTCAAATGCAGACAATGTTTCATTAATATCTTCTAGAGTATGTGAAGCAGTAGGAATCATTCTCAATAAAATTATTCCTTTAGGAATAACTGGATACACTACAATTGAAAGGAAAATTCCGTAGTTTTCTCTTAAATCATTC
>JBILNU010000135.1:0-3728 GCA_044374815.1 Flavobacterium sp. | reverse complement strand
GATGATTTTGCAGCTACAACTCCGGTGATGAAACAAATTCAGGAGGAATGGAAATTAGTTGGGCATGTTCCAAGAAAATTTTCAGATGCATTATGGAAAGAATTCAAAGCTGCTTGCAACCACTATTTTGAACGATTAAAAGAAAGCAAATCGGAAGAAAATGCTGAAGAAGTTGCTGCTTTTGAAAAGAAAAAAGAATACCTAGAAGGTCTTCGCACCTTTGAATTAATTGGTGATCATAAAACGGATCTTGATGCAATTAAAGCGCATATTGAGGCTTGGAAATCAATAGGAAAAGTTCCTTTTAACCGCAGACATATCGAAGGCAAATTCAATAAAATATTGGATGCTTTATTCGAAAAATTAAGCTCAAGCAAAAAAGAAAGCGACATGTTGCGTTTTGCTAACAAACTTGGAAATCTTGAAGATAGCAGAAAAATTGACAATGAAAGAGTTTTTATTATGCGCAAAATTGATGAAGTTCAAAATGAAATTTTCCAATTAGAAAATAACATTCAGTTTTTTCAAAATGCGAAGAATGCGAAGAAAGAAAATTCTATTGTAACCGAAGTTCGAAAAAATATCGAAAGACACAAAGAAGAACTTCAGACATGGAAAGAAAAACTAGTTCAAATTAAGAATTTAAATAATTAAAAAAATCCCCAACTTTTCAGTTGGGGATTTTTATTATTTGTATATTAAACTAAAACCCATTCGCCACTTGCAAGCAAGCTTTCGGCTTTTTTGTACTTCATGGTTTCTGTTTTTCCACTCATTACATGTTTAATTGTTACGTTGTCATTTCTGTTGATCTTTGGCTGATGACGAACAATCGTTTCAGTAACTTGTCGTTGTTGCGTTTGTCCAGCTTCGCGGTTGCGTTCTGCCAATTCATCTGAATTCAATACCTCATCTTTAGTTTCGGTATATTTTTCTTTTCTTTTTACTTCTTTAGCTTCTTGAATGGTATTGTTTTGCTGAGGCAAATCTCCTTTAAATAAGAACGAAATTACTTCTTTATTCACACCGTCCAACATGTTTCTAAACAAATTAAAAGCTTCCAATTTGTAAATCAACAACGGATCTTTTTGCTCGTGAACTGCAAGTTGAACCGAAGTTTTCAATTCGTCCATTTTGCGTAAGTGTTTTTTCCAAGCCTCATCTACAATTGCCAATGTGATGTTTTTCTCATAATCAGCAACTAATTGAGCACCTTCTGATTCGTACGCTTTCTTTAAATCGGTAACTACATTTAAGGATTTGATTCCATCAGTAAACGGAACTACAATGCGTTCGTATTGATTATTCGGATTTTTATATACATCGGTAATGATAGGAAGTGCTTCTCTAGCAGTACGCTCTGTTTTTTCGGTATAAAATTCCATTACGGCTTTGTATAATTTTCCGGTCAATTCCATCTCCGACATTTTCTCAAACTCACTTGAAGAAAATGGAGAAGTAATTGCAAAATAACGAATCAATTCAAACTCGAAATTTTTAAAATCATTTGCCGCTTTGTTATCACCCACAATAACTTCACACGTGTCATACATCATGTTGGCGATATCCAGTTTTAAACGCTCACCATGTAAAGCATGACGACGACGTTTGTAAACTACTTCTCTTTGGGCATTCATTACGTCATCATATTCTAACAAACGCTTACGAGTACCAAAGTTATTTTCTTCTACTTTTTTCTGTGCTCGCTCAATAGATTTGGTCATCATTGAATGTTGAATCACTTCCCCTTCTTTCAATCCCATTCTATCCATTACTTTGGCAACTCTTTCTGAACCAAAAAGACGCATCAAGTTATCTTCTAAAGACACATAAAACTGTGAACTTCCCGGATCTCCTTGACGACCTGCACGACCACGCAACTGACGGTCTACACGACGTGAATCGTGACGCTCGGTACCAATAATTGCTAAACCTCCAGCCGCTTTCACTTCGGGAGTTAACTTAATATCGGTTCCACGACCTGCCATATTGGTTGCAATTGTTACTACTCCTGGTTTTCCAGCTTCGGCAACAATATCCGCTTCTTTTTTATGCATTTTAGCATTCAATACATTGTGATTGATGCCACGCATTTTCAACATTCTGCTTAATAATTCTGATATCTCAACCGAAGTTGTTCCAATTAAAACCGGTCTACCTGAAGCAGATAATTGGGTAACATCTTCAATAACTGCATTGAATTTTTCACGAACCGAACGGTAAATTAAGTCTTCTTTATCGTGACGTGAAATCCCTCTATTTGTTGGAATTTCAACAACGTCTAATTTATAAATTTCCCAAAGCTCACCCGCCTCTGTTACCGCCGTTCCGGTCATACCTGCCAGTTTGCTGTACATACGGAAATAGTTTTGTAAGGTAATTGTTGCAAAAGTTTGAGTAGCTGCTTCGATAGTTACTTGCTCCTTAGCCTCAATCGCTTGGTGTAATCCATCTGAGTAACGACGGCCATCCATAATACGACCCGTTTGCTCATCAACAATCATAATTTTGTTATCTACAATTACGTATTCTACATCTTTTTCAAAAAGTGTGTAGGCTTTTAATAATTGAGTAAGGGTATGGATGCGCTCCGATTTAATTCCGAAATCTTGAAACAATCTTTCTTTAGCCTCTAGTTCGGCATCTTTATCTAAATTTTGTTTTTCGATGTTTGCAATTTCGGTTCCAATATCTGGAAGGACAAAAAAGGCTTCATCGGTATCTTTAGACAAAAATTGAATTCCGTTATCGGTTAATTCAACTTGATTGTTTTTCTCTTCAATAACAAAATACAAAGCTTCATCTACAAGCGGCATCTTTCTATTGTTGTCGCTCATGTATTCGTTCTCGGTTTTTTGCAATATTTGCTTAATTCCTTCTTCACTTAAAAATTTAATAAGTGCTTTATTTTTAGGCAAAGAACGGTAAGCTCTCAATAATTGAAACCCTCCGTCTTTGGTATTCCCTTCTTTGATTAATTTTCTAGCTTCCGCTAAAAATCCGTTGGCCAACTGACGTTGTAAATTGTAAAGATTTTCAACTTTTGGTTTTAATTCGTTAAACTCATGACGGTCTCCATCAGGAACCGGACCCGAGATAATTAACGGAGTTCTCGCGTCATCAATCAATACCGAATCTACCTCATCTACAATGGCATAATTGTGTTTTCTTTGTACTAAATCTTCTGGTGAATGCGCCATATTATCTCTTAGGTAATCAAAACCAAATTCATTATTGGTTCCATAAGTAATATCGGCTTCGTATGCTTTTCTTCTTTCGGCAGTATTTGGAGAGTGATTATCAATACAATCTACCATTAATCCGTGGAATTCAAATAAAGGTGCTTTCCAGGTGCTATCACGTTTAGCTAAGTAATCATTCACAGTAACAAGATGTACTCCATTTCCGGTTAAGGCATTTAAATACAATGGTAAAGTAGCTACCAAGGTTTTACCTTCTCCTGTTTGCATCTCTGCAATTTTACCTTCATGTAATACAATTCCGCCTATTAATTGAACATCGTAGTGAATCATGTCCCAAGTAATTTCCTTACCGGCAGCATTCCATTGGTTAGCCCAATTGGCTTGGTCTCCAACTAAAGTAATATACGGTTTAGTAGCAGATAATTCTCTGTCTCTTTCAGTTGCGGTTAAAGTAATTGTAGCATTTTCTTTAAACCTTCTTGCGGTTTCTTTCACAACAGCAAAAGCTTCAGGAAGAATTTCAAT
>JBILNU010000048.1:0-12929 GCA_044374815.1 Flavobacterium sp. | reverse complement strand
GCAATTAATTGTTGATTATAAAGCAGCACATGGGGTAGTAGATGAAACGGCTAAAATTGAATTACAAAAATGGTATTTAGCCGATAAAGGGGTTGCAATTCAAAACGAAATTACGACTCTGTTGAGTGCAACTGCTTTTCAAATTCTTCAGGATTAATTCCATTTACAACAGCATAATCTCCAATTTTTGTTCGTCGTAATTCGGATAAATAGGCTCCCGAATTTAATGCTTTTCCAAAATCAAAGGCGAGTGAACGAATGTAAGTCCCTTTGCTGCATTGCACCCGAAACGAAATTTCTGGCAAGTTTATTTTGGTGATTTCAAATTCGTAAATCGAAGTTTTTCTTGCTTCAATTTCTACTTCTTCACCAGCGCGTGCATGTTCGTACAATCGCTTCCCTTCTTTTTTTATTGCCGAAAAAACGGGAGGTTTTTGATTGATTTCTCCCAAAAATTGTTTGGTAGTTGCTATTATTAATTCTTCTGTAATATGACTTATAGGAAAAGTAGCATCAATTTGGGTTTCTAAATCATACGATGGGGTAGTGGCACCAACAGTTATAGTCCCAGTATATTCTTTTGTTTGCGCCTGAATTTCTGTAATTTTTTTGGTAAATTTTCCGGTGCAAATGATAAGCAAACCAGTTGCTAATGGGTCTAATGTACCGGCATGACCAATTTTAAATTTCTTCGGAAGATCGTATTTTCGTTTTAAAATGTATTTCAATTTATTAACCGCTTGAAATGAACTCCAAGTGAGCGGTTTGTCAATTAAAAGTACTTGACCTTCTAAATAATCTTCTGCCGACATTAAATTACTTCTAGTTTGTGTATACAAAAATGAATTAGTAATAAGGCAACACCCACAGCAATTCGGTAATAACCAAATAATTTAAATCCGTTTTTGCTTAAAAATCCAATGAAGCTTTTTATAGCAATAAGTGCTACAATAAACCCAACAACATTTCCAATAATTAGAAAATTGATTTGATCTTGAGTTAAGACATAGCCGTCTTTATAATAGTCATAGCATTTTTTTATGGTTGCGCCTAACATAGTTGGCACCGCTAAAAAGAAAGAAAATTCGGCTGCAGAAGTTCTTGATAATTTTTGAGTCATTCCACCCACAATACTGGCGCCACTTCTAGAAACCCCTGGCACCATAGCTAAGCATTGAAACAATCCTATTTTTAGTGCGGTTACATAACTTATTTCTTGGCTTGATACCACTTCGGTTTCTTTAGAGAACCAATCATCAACTTTTAATAAAATAATTCCTCCAACAAGCAAAGAGACCGCAACTGTAACAGGGTTTTCTAATAAACCATCAATTTTTTTACTGAATAATAGCCCGAAAACGACTGCAGGAATAAAGGCTACAAATAATTTTAGGTAAAAATCAAAACTTTGAAAAAAGCGATTAAAGTATAATACCACCACAGATAAAATGGTTCCGAGTTGAATTACAATCGTGAAAAGTTTGGTAAATTCATCATGGCTAATGCCAAAAAATGAACTCGCAATAATCATATGTCCTGTGGATGAAACCGGTAAAAACTCGGTGATACCTTCAATAATTGCTAATACAATAGCTTGTAAATAATCCATTTATTTCGATTTTTTGAAGATAGAATAAATAGTAATTCCAAATCCAATTAATACCATAGTCGGCGCTAATCGAATTCTTTTAAAACTAAATACATCTTCATTAAATACTTTTGGATCATCGCTACCACCCCCCGACATTAAAATAAATCCTACTGCAATTACTGCAATTCCAATAAGTAATATTTTGTAATTTACTTTATCAAAAAGAAAATCAGGTTTTTGTTCGTTGTTTTTCATATTAATTAATATAAATCGTCGGTTCTTAAATTTAGGAAGCGTTGCGTAGCAAAGTAGGTTCCAGCCAATGTAATTATTACACCCAAAACGAGTACTCCAAACAATACTAAAATAGTAAGTAATTGGTCTCTAAAAATATCCAATGCTGGGTAATTAGTTGAAATATAAACGAGCACACCAATTAGTGCTAGTATTGCCAATCCAGATCCTATTGCGCCTAAAATCACACTTCTCGTTAAAAATGGTTTTCTAATGAATGCCTTGGTAGCACCCACCATTTGCATGGTTTTAATGATAAATCGATTGGCATAAATAGATAACCGAAGCGAACTGTTAATTAATAAAATTGAAATTAAAGTGAAAATTCCGCTGATGATTAATACCCACAAGCTAATTTTTTTAACATTATCATTCACCAAAATAATTAATTGTTTATCGTAAACTACATCTGCCACCATTGGATTTTTTCTAATTTCACTTTCTAAACTTGAAAAACCTTCAGTAGTAACATAATCGGCTTTTAAGTGAATATCATACGAATTGTATAACGGATTGGCTCCTAAAAATTCGGTGAAATTTTCTCCTAATGTTTTTTCATGCTCTTTGGCAGCTTGTTCTTTGGAAACGAAAACAAAATCTTTGGCATATTTCCCGGATTTCATTTCGGTTTCAAATGCTTTAAAGATAGTATCAGTAGCTTCTGTTTTAAAGAAAACAGACATTACGATATCTTCTTTAAAATTGTCAGAAAGTCTTTTCGAATTAATGATAAAAAGTCCTAATAAACCTAGTAAAAATAATACCAAGAATACACTTAAAACTACCGAAAAATAAGATGAGATTAATCTGCGTTTTTGAAATTTATCAAATGAAGATGCCATAGATATTTATATTTAAGTTGTAAAAATAATAAACAATTTCTTTATTCATAGTTTATAACGATTAAAGTTTTGACTTTAGTACAATAAATGTAAATTTGTGGCTTGAATTTTGGTAGTAACCAAAAACTGTAAACGCATAGAATGAAATATTTTCACGAAAAAATAGAGGCCAAGTGGCGCAAGTATTGGGCAGAAAAACAAACTTTTGCTGCATCCAATAATTCAGATAAACCAAAGTACTATGTACTAGATATGTTTCCTTATCCATCGGGAGCGGGATTGCATGTTGGGCATCCGCTGGGTTACATTGCTTCCGATATTGTGGCGCGTTACAAACGCCATCAAGGGTTTAATGTGTTGCATCCACAAGGGTATGACTCTTTTGGATTGCCTGCAGAGCAATATGCTATTCAAACGGGGCAACACCCTGACACAACTACAAAAGAAAATATTTCTCGCTACCGCGAACAATTAGATAAAATCGGTTTTTCATTTGATTGGAGTAGGGAAGTGCGTACTTCTAATGCCGATTATTACAAACATACTCAATGGATTTTCATTCAATTATTTGAATCTTGGTACAACAATGATTCCGATAAAGCTGAATCCATTTCAACATTGATTGCTCGATTTGAAAAAGAAGGAAATGCTTCTGTAAATGCCGTTTGTGATGATAATATTACCCCTTTTTCGGCAGCTGAGTGGAATGCATTTTCATCGGAAGAAAAACAAAGAATTTTACTGCAATACCGCCTAACTTACTTGGCAGAAACAGAGGTAAACTGGTGTCCCGGATTGGGAACTGTTTTAGCCAATGATGAAATAATAAATGGAGTTTCTGAACGAGGTGGACATGCTGTAATTCGTAAAAAAATGACGCAATGGTCGATGCGAATTTCAGCTTATGCAGAGCGTTTATTGCAAGGATTGAATGATATCGATTGGAGTGAATCGATAAAAGAATCGCAGAGAAATTGGATTGGGAAAAGTGTGGGTGCTATGGTTCAATTCAAATTGGAAAATTCAGATTCGTATATTGAAGTTTTTACTACCCGTCCTGATACTATTTTTGGAGTTACTTTCATGACTTTGGCTCCAGAACACGAATTGGTTTCTAAAATCACTTCTCCAACTCAAAAAGCTGCTGTTGAAGCTTATGTTGAAGCAACCGCAAAACGCTCGGAAAGAGAAAGAATGGCCGATGTAAAAACCATTTCAGGTGTTTTTACGGGGGCTTTTGCCGAACATCCTTTTACAAAAGAACCAATTCCGGTGTGGATTGGAGATTATGTGTTGGCTGGCTACGGAACCGGAGCGGTAATGGCCGTGCCTTCTGGCGATGAGCGAGATTATGCCTTTGCCAATTTCTTTAAAGGTCAAAACGGAATGCCAGAAATCAAGAACATATTCAACAAAGATATTTCGGAGGCGGCTTATGGCGAGAAAGGTGGATTTGAATTGGTGAATTCTGATTTTTTAAACGGATTAGGATACAAAGAAGGAACCAAAAAAAGTATTGAAGCTTTAGAGAAAATTAATCAAGGGAAAGGAAAAACCAATTATCGTTTGCGCGATGCTGTTTTTTCACGTCAAAGATATTGGGGAGAGCCATTTCCGGTGTATTATGTAAACGGCTTGCCGCAAATGATTGATCAAAAGTACTTGCCAATCGTATTGCCAGAAGTTGAAAAATACTTACCTACAGAAGATGGTCAGCCACCTTTAGGAAATGCAGCTACTTGGGCTTGGGACAGTGTTCAATGTTCGGTAGTTAGCAATGAGTTGATTGATGATGTAACTGTTTTTCCATTAGAATTGAACACCATGCCAGGATGGGCAGGGTCTTCTTGGTATTGGATGCGTTATATGGATGCACAAAATGCAACCGAATTTGCTTCGGCGGAAGCTTTAAAATATTGGCAAAATGTAGATTTATATATTGGCGGAAGCGAACACGCAACCGGGCATTTATTGTATTCTCGTTTTTGGAATAAATTTCTAAAAGATAGAGGATATGCCCCAACTGAGGAGCCATTTAAAAAATTAATCAATCAGGGAATGATTTTAGGAATGAGTGCTTTTGTATACAGAAGCGAAGATTCTAAAAAGTTATATTCTAAAGGATTGACAGCTGGAGTTAATGTACAACCAATACATGTAGATTTATCGGTAATAAATGACATTACTAACGAATTGGATATTGAAGCCTTCAAAAAACATCCGTTGTATTCTGATTATAAGGACGCTGAATTCGTATTAGAAAACAGAAAATATATTGTAGGTCGTGAAGTAGAAAAGATGTCTAAATCCAAATACAATGTGGTTAACCCAGATGATATTTGCAACGATTATGGCGCGGATACCTTGCGTTTGTATGAAATGTTCTTAGGTCCGTTAGAGCAAGCAAAACCATGGAATACTGCCGGAATTACAGGAGTTTCCGGATTCTTGAAAAAACTATGGCGCTTGTATTTTGACGATAATGGATTGTTAGTTACCGATGCAGAGCCAACAGCAGAAATGTACAAATCCTTACATAAAACGATTAAAAAGGTAACAGAAGATATTGAGAATTTCTCTTTCAATACTTCGGTTTCTCAGTTTATGATTTGTGTAAACGAATTGGCAACTTTAAAATGCAATCACAGAAAAATTCTAGAGCCTTTGGCAGTGATTATCTCTCCGTATGCGCCACATATTGCAGAAGAATTATGGAGTCAGTTGGGTCATGAAGGATCTATTTCTACAGTTGCGTTTCCGGTATGTGAAGAAAAATATTTGGTAGAATCGGAGAAAGAATACCCAGTTTCCTTTAACGGGAAAATGCGATTCACCATTAAATTACCTTTGGATTTAACCATTTCTCAAATACAAGAGATTGTAATGGCAGATGAAAGAACGCTAAAACAATTAGACGGAAGAACGCCGAATAAAGTAATTATTGTTCCGGGGAAAGTGATCAACTTGGTGGGATAGGTTTTTATTTGGCGAAAGCCGATAAAATCACCGCAATAGATAACCAAACTACGCCGTGAATTAATAAGCATTTGGCATAACTTTGATTGCCATACAATTGTTTTACTAAATGCACCATAAAATAAATAATACTTATCGGAATAAATAAGTAGAGCATTAGCACCCCGCCATTTGGAGTGTTTCCGTGGGTAGGAAAGAGCTCATAGGCACTACCTGCAATTAATATATAGATGGTATAAAAAGCGATCAGAATATTTTCTTTAGATAATTTAGGCATCTTCATGATTTGTTTGAATGTACTTATTGAGTTTTCAAAAATAACAATAATGCGTTACAAATTTAAGGTTTGAAAACATAAAAAAAGCACCAGGATGACTGGTGCTTTTTGATTTGATAAAAAAGAAATTATTTTTTCTTTTTTGCTCCTTTTTCTGCTTTGGCAGCTTCTTGAGCAGCTTTCATCGCAGCACGTGAAATCTTCACTTGACAAACCACAGTGTTATCTGGGTGCATCAATTTGAAATTGTTAGTTACTATTTTAGTTACATACAATTTGTTACCCATTTGTAACTCAGAAATGTTAGCCTCAACAAAATCTGGAAGATTTTTAGGTAAAGCTTTCACTTTTAATCTTCTTTGGTTAAGGTTTAACACCCCTCCTAAAAGTACACCAGGAGATGTTCCTGTAACTTTAACTGGCACTTCCATAACGATTTCTTTGTCGTCTGTTAATTGGAAGAAGTCAATGTGAAGGATTTCGTCACTAATTGGGTGAAATTGGATGTCTTGTAAAATAGCATTGTAAGTTTTTCCAGCCAAATCAATCGCAACAGTGTGCGCGTTTGGAGTGTAAACCAAGCTTTTGAAAGCTTTTGTTTCTGCTGTAAAATGCACTGGTTGACTTCCTCCGTAAATTACGCAAGGAACCATTCCAGCATCACGTACGGCTTTAGTTGCCTTTTTGCCTACGCTTTCTCTTTCTGATCCTTTAATCGAAATTGATTTCATTGTAAAAATATATAGTTAATAAAAAATAAATTACATTAAAAATTTTCCACTGATGGAATTGTTGTGTTGCACCATGTGCATTACTTCTGCAAAAAGAGGTGCACAACTCACTACTCTTATTTTTTTTGATTCTTTCTTTAACGGAATCGAATCGGTAACAATTAATTCTAATAATTTAGAATTTTCTATTTTCTCATAAGCCTCTCCCGAAAGAATTGCGTGAGTACAAATTGCTCTTACGCTTAGTGCTCCTTTATCTATCATAAGATCGGCTGCTTTGGCTAATGTACCTCCGGTGTCAATCATGTCATCTACCAAAATTACATTTCTGCCTTTCACTTCACCTATAAGCTCCATTGTATCAATTACATTGGCTACTTTTCTTTGTTTGTAACAAATTACCACATCCGATTCTAAAAATTTAGAATAGGCATAAGCTCTTTTAGAACCTCCCATGTCTGGAGATGCAATAGTTAAATTTTCAAGACCTAAGCTTTTTACATAAGGCAAGAATATCGTTGAAGCGAATAGGTGGTCTACTGGTTTTTCAAAAAACCCTTGAATTTGATCTGCATGTAAATCCATGGTCATAATTCTTGTAGCCCCTGCTGTTTCTAATAGTTTTGCTACTAGTTTTGCTCCAATTGGCACTCTTGGCTTGTCTTTTCGGTCTTGTCTAGCCCATCCAAAATAGGGTATTACGGGAGTAATGTGTCTTGCTGAAGCTCTTTTAGCAGCATCAATCATTAACAATAGTTCCATTAAATTGTCTGCGCTAGGAAAAGTAGAGCACACAATAAAAACGCGTAAACCTCTTATAGATTCTTCAAAGGAAGGTTGAAATTCCCCGTCACTATAATGTGAGAACGTAACTTTACCTAACGGAATTCCATAGTTTTTAGCTATTTGTTCCGCTAAATAGACACTTTGGGAACAAGCAAATATTTTTGCTTCTGGTTCTTGATGTGACATTAGTTTATTGTTTTTAGCCTTTGTTATTTATAAAAACTCTGCAAATTGCTTGTTAAATATAAATGCCTCGGGTGTAGTTAGTTAGTTGTGATTCGTTTTAACGAGCTGCAAATTTAGAAATAAAAACCAATTAGGGAAGGATATTTTTAACTATTTTTTTAAAAAAGTGCAGAATTATTATTTACATTTGCACCGTGTTAAAGAAAAAACATCTTCACGATGTTTCTTTATTGCGTTAAAATAACTGTTGTTATTTTTGTCTGCTAAGCCCGGATGGCGGAATTGGTAGACGCGCTGGTCTCAAACACCTGTGGGAAACCGTGCCGGTTCGACTCCGGCTCCGGGTACTAAATAACCTCTAAAGCAATTTAGAGGTTATTTTTTTTAATTTATAATTTATTTTTGTTTAGCGCCATCATCTATTTATTGATGTCTGTATTGATTATTCTTAATTCTTAAAATTAACAGGATCAATAAACGAGCGTTTTAGAGCTTTGTAATAATAAATTCAGATCTTCTGTTTTCCTGATGTTGTGCTTCAGTGCAAGAAGAAATATTCTTTGGTTCGCACTCACAATTATTTACAAGTTGCGATTCGCCATATCCCTTCCCTGTAATCCTTGATTTGCTAATTCCTTTTTGAATTATCCAAGTGCGTGTAGCTTTGGCTCTTCTATCAGACAATGATAAATTATAGGATGCTGTTTGACGGCAATCGGTATGTGAGCGCACATCAATTTCCATGGTTGGATACTGTTCTAAGACATCTAGAATTTTAGCTAATTCTACTTCGGCATCTTGTCGAATGAATGATTTATCTAGGTCAAAGTAAATTTGTTTAATCTGAAATGCTTTAAATAAATCATCACCAATTTTTACTACCTTAACTTCTTTATCGAGTTCTAAAGCCACAGTTGTTTCTCCTGATTCATTTGGGATTATTACTGATTTTTCGGAAGTAGAATATTCACTTTTTTCTGCTTTTATATAATAATTAGAATCGCAAACCACGGCGCCAAAATTAAATTTACCTTCGTTATCTGTTGTCAATTCATTGAGCATTTTATAATTAGCATCTGAGAGCGTTACTTTCGAATTTGCTAACGGGAAACCAGTTGTTTTATCTATTACAACTCCTTTTAAAAGTTGTTCGCAAGGGTATTCAATTTTTTTGGTTTCTTTAAATTTATATATATCATCACTTCCTAGCCCGCCTTCTCTATTTGAAGAAACATAGCCAACGCGTGTATTTTCATTTATTAAAAATCCAAAATCATCTTGTGAACTATTAATAGGTTCTCCAACATTTACAACATATTTATAGTTTTCGTCTTTTTCTAATTTTGAGACAAAAACATCTAGTCCTCCTAAACCAGGATGTCCATCGGAAGCAAAATATATTTCGTTATCTGAAGTTACTACAGGAAAAGTTTCTCTTCCTTCAGTATTGATTACATTACCTAAATTTATTGGGTTTCCGTAGCTTCCATCAGGGTTAATTGCCACCTTATATAAATCGGATTGGCCCAAACTACCGGGCATATTGGAAGCAAAATATAATGTCTTTTCATCTGCACTTAGGGCTGGATGCGCTGCATTATATTGATCACTATTAAAGGGTAATTCTGTTATATTAATGAAAGTTGCATTAACAATTGTTGCTTTATAAATTTTAAGTAAAGTTGAATTTTGTACATCTTTTCTTTTTTTACCATTCATATAGTTATTTCGGGTAAAATAAACAGTTTTGCCGTCTTTAGTAAATACTGGGGTAGACTCATGAAATTTAGAGTTGAGTTTGGCTCCAAATTTTGTTGGAATTAATTTTGAAACATCCGAAAGAGTGTCGGCATGGTATAAATTTGTAAAACTTTCACCTGTCCATTCGTGTTTTCTACTAATTAACCCACCGGTGTCTCTTGCAGAAGTAAAAATGATTTTATCCTTATAAAATGAACTACCGTAATCGGAATATTTAGAATTTATACCAGCATTAGTTAAATTAAAACGTCCAGAATTTTTTTGAATTTGGCTCAAATAATTTTTTTGTGTGTTGGCTAATTTTGCTCTTAAATCTTTACTGTTTTTTTGAAAAAATTGGGCTAATATTTCATCCGCTTTGCCATAATTTTTTGTTGCTTTTAGAGTTTGAGCATAGCGGTAATAATATTCTGGATTTATTTCTTTTGAAAAAGTAAATAATTCTCCATACCATTTTGCTGCAGTATTTAAATCGGCTTTAAAATAATAAGAATCTCCTATTTTTTGCAATAAATCTTGAGATTTGTATCCTTTTGCAAAAATACGTTCGTAGGTGCTTATTGCATTTACATAGGCAAATTTTTCAAATTGTTTATCTGCTTTAACTTCTTTTGATTTGGTAGATTGGGCAAAGCTGTTTACAAAAACAACAAAGGTAAGTACTAGATATTTTAGTTTATTATTCATCCTATAGTTATATTAAAAAAATCTTGGTGAAACAATTCGGTTTTTTGGTTTAAAGAATTCGTAACGCAAAAATATTTCATGGGAACCTGAGTTGTAATTCACAAGTTTAGTTGTGTCTAGATCATACCCATAACCAATATATAAGCCATCACTTACTTGAAATCCTGCCAATAAGCTTGCGGCAGCATCCAATCTGTAGGCACCCCCAAGCATAAATTTTTCATTAAATAATAAATTTCCAGATAGATCCAGTTGCAAAGGAGCGCCTTCAACAGTTTTTACTAAAAAGGCTGGTTTAAACTTTATATTGGGAGAAAAATCAAAGACATAACCACCAATAAAATAGATGTTCATACGCTGAGAATAAATAGCATATTCATTATCATTATACATTTTTGTTTGAAAAAAATTAGGAACCGATAATCCTAAATACATTTTATTTGAATGCAAGTAAGCCCCAGCACCCAGATTTTGTGAAAAATAATTATTCAAATTACCTAAAGTAGGATCGGTAATTATTTGAGGACTTAGTTTTTCTTTAAAGAAATTAAAGAAATTAGCTGTTCCTTTTAAACCAAAAGATAATTTATATACTTCTGAGGTTCTGATCGTGTAGGATAAATCTGCAGATATTGAATTGCTAACTGTAGGACCTATTTGATCATTCAGTAAAGTTAATCCTACTCCGATATTTGAATTTTCAATAGGCGTATTAATTGAAAAGTTGCCTGTTTTGGGTGCGCCGTCTAAGCCAACCCATTGCGCTCTGTATAATCCAAATATGCTTAATACCCCTCTTGATCCAGCATAGGCCGGATTAATAGTTTGAGTATTATACATGTATTGAGAATATTGAGAATCTTGTTGGGAATAACTTACAAGCCCAATAAATAATATCACTAATAATAGCCTTTTTGTTTTCATCTAATTTTATTTTAATTAGTTTATATATAAATATAAATATCCTGTTTTTTGAACTGTAATACCATTATTTTTGGTATATTTTAAGTTATAATAATAAGTTCCTTCTGGCAGTTTAGCATTTGAATTTATAGTTACTCTTCCTTCAGAAATTCCTTTAAATGATTTAGTATTGTTGTTATAACCTTCTGTTTCATAAACCAATACACCCCAACGATTGTATATTTCTAAATTGTTTTTCGGATAATTTTCAATTCCTTGTAGGTCAAAATATTCATTTATACCATCATCATTTAAAGAAATATAATTATGAATTATAACATCGCATTCTTCTAGCGTTACAAGTACTTGGCTTCGAATTAAACTTTCACATCCATCAATAGTTTGACTAGAATAATAGGTAGTTCCAGATATAATATCTGTATCAACATCTAAAGGAGTGCCACCCGAAGCAGATGAATACCATTGAATATTAGTTCCCGAAACTAATAAATTACCAATAGTTGCAGCGTTACAATAAACTTGATTTGAATTTACAATAGGTGAATTAGGTGAATTAATTGTAACTAAAACAGGGAATCTATTTATGCTCTCACAAGCATTTACGGTTTGTGAAGCATAATATGTAGAACCATTAACCAGAGGAGTATTTAATGGTAAAGCACTTCCGCCTGTTGTAGAAGCGTACCATTGAATAGTAATACCTGTTGCATTTAATTCTGCAATTGTGGGGGTTGGATTATAACAAAATACCTGTGTACTGCTACCAGTTGGAGGAGAAATGTTTGAAATCACATTTATAGTCATGGTTGTTGTAGTTGCACATTGACTTGAATTTGGTGTAAAAGTATACGTTGTTGTTGCGGTATTATTTAGAGCTGGAGACCAAGTTCCTGTAATTCCATTGTTGGATGAAGTGGGTAAAGTATTTAATAGTTCGCCTGAACAAATATCAGCTATTGGTGTAAAATTTGGAGTAATGTTTGGATTAACAATTATATTTTGACTAAAAATATCTTTACAACCCCAATTTGTATTAACTTCTAGTGAAATAGTGTAGTTACCTGCTGAATTATATACATGTGTTGGATTCATAAGTGCACTTGTTGTTCCATCACCAAAATCCCAATGATAACTAATTAAACTCGAATTATTTAAAACGGAAACATTTGATAAATTTAATGGCTGTATGGTTTCACCCAAACAAATATTTGTAACTGAAAAATTTGAAATTGGATTTGGGTATAAATCAATAATTAAATCGGGAAGATTATTTGGATCAAAAACAGTAACTAACCCATTTTGACCCGGGGAAGCTCCGTGTGAAATTCCTGTACCATTTCCTGTTTTACCATTTAAACCTCCATTATTGTTAATTGTTAGGTTAGCCCCTTGAATATTATGCATTACAATCCCGCCGCCGCCGCCGCCGCCCGGACCATGAGGATCATTTAAATCATTCAATGTATTTCCACCTTTTCCGCCATTAACTTCAATAACTAAATTAGCTAATGGAGATGGTTCTTCGGTTAATATCATTACACTACCTCCAGCACCGCCTCCTCCAGCACCGTCTGGAGCTCCAAAAAATATTCCAGCTTCTCCAGCTAAACCATTTGAAATAATTTGCCCTGAACCATTTATTTTATTAGCTTGTAAAATTATTACACCTCCACCGGGACCGCCTTTAACACCTGTAGTTGCGTTATTAGCATCGCCGCCGCCGCCGCCGCCGCCCATAACGATTTTTTCAGAATTAAATGGAATTGAGCCGCCCATTCGACCCCCATTTGGGAAAGCTGCGCTACCAAAACCTGCAACTCCATTCCCTCCAATTCCACCAAAACCTCCATTTCCGCCCCCGCCCCCGCCCGCCA
>JBILNU010000004.1:0-40977 GCA_044374815.1 Flavobacterium sp. | reverse complement strand
TGCAAATAAAAATCGGCAGCGTTCATTAATAAAAACAAAGACATCAATACTACTTCAAAATATAAAATAATATTTGCGTCATTTTTCGGACTTCCAGCTAAATCAGAACTTATGAAACGTTTTAATCGGATGATGTTTCTGCGTGTCCAAAAAACTATTACAGCTACCAAAACTAAAACCGCAAGAATTTCAAAAGACCCAATTAAAAAATCATAAAAACCACCTAAAAAAGAAAAAACTCTATGGGTTCCAAAAAGACCATCGATAATGATTTCTAGTAATTCCAAATTAATAATTACAAAACCAACATATACTATAATATGTAGTAATCCTGCAATTGGTCTTCGTACCATTTTAGATTGTCCCAAAGCAATCAAAGCCATATTTTTCCATCTTGCAGAAGGATTGTCTGAACGATCAATGTCTTTTCCTAGTTTGATGTTTCTAATTAACTTTTTTACATTGATAGTAAAATAACCAAAACCTGCAGTTAATACTATGGCAAAGAAAATTGGCTCTAAATAACTAATTATGTTCATTACTTAATAGAATTTAATTTTTAATAGAATCAGAAACCGGAGCCTGATAAGGTTTATTTTTCTTTCCAAATACAGAAACATTAATGTAACGCGTTGGATTTAATCGTAAATCCTGCAACAACAATTCTAATTCTTTAGAAGATTTATTCAAGTTACTATATAAAGCATCATCATTCAGCATTTTTCCCATAGTCCCTTTACCCGATTGTAGATCGGCCATCATTTTATCTACATTAGCCAAAGTACTTTGTAAATTTTCTATAGTTTGAGCAAGATTTTGTTTTTCTAAAGAATCAGATATTTTAGAAAAATTAGAAGTCATTTTATCAATATTATTCATTGAACTATTGATCTTCGTTTTATTATCAGCCAAAATTATATTTATTTGACCAGAAGCCTCTTTAAACTGAGCCAATGTCTCATTTAAATTTTCTATACTCGTTTTTAAATTATCTTTAGATTTTGCATCCAATACTTGATTTACATTTTCAAGCATGACATTGGCATTATCTAAAAGCTTGCTAATTTTATCCTTTAATGGCACAATTTGTTTGGCAACTTCATCTGTTAATCCTAATTTATTAGATGCATGTAACGCATCACCTGAAACAGTTATCGCACCATCCTTACCAGGCAAAATAGCAATTTGTTTACCCCCAATTGGACTCGGAGCGTAAATTTCAGCAATGCTTGATTTTCTTATTGGAAAGTCTGAATTGATTTGCATTTCAACATTTACTTTTCCAGTAGCATTATCAATAGTTATTTTACTTACTTTACCTATATTCAATCCACTAATTGTTACAGGCGCCGAAACTGTTAAGCCTTCAACATTATCGTATTGAGCATGTAGAATTTTATATTTTAATAATAAATCAGTGCCTTTTAAATAGCTATAACCCCAAATGAATAGAACAATTGAAGCTATTACTAAGACTGCGGTTTTAATTTCCTTAGGTATATTCAAAATAGTATTGTTTATTGTTATTTAATGACATCTTTTAGACTCACTCTCTTCCCATCTTTTAATGCAATGATAAAAGCAGAATCATATCCTTTTGATACGGCTTCTTTTAATAATTTTTTTGCTTCTTCATAATTGGAAGTACTTCCATACATGTATATGTATAACGAGTCATGAGTACAGCTAATATTTTTTAACCCTTTGAAATTATCAGGTGTTAATTCTAATTTTTTTGGACTAGCAGAAATTTGAACTTTGAAAACTATCCCTTTTTCATGTTTATTATCATCAAATTTTTCTTCATTTTTCTTTTCAAATGTGTCCGATTTTTTTTTGTTATTACTATCCGTCGGAACTATATTATCAATTCTTTGTGACGGTTTTTCAGTTGGAGCTTCTATAGAATCACCTCCATCAAAGAAATCTTTTTTGTAACTTAATATTGCTTGTGCAATAGCTTCTGCAATTTCATTTTGCCCTTCTTCAGAATCTAGTTTTGCTCCTTCAATAGGATTTGAAATAAACCCAGTTTCAATTAAAACTCTCGGCATATAAGCTTTATGAAGTACCATGTATGGTGCTTGTTTTACTCCGCCTCCTCTACTCTTTTTTCCTAAATCTTGAACAAATCGATCTTGAATTTTTCCTGCCAATGCAATACTATTTTCAATAAACTCTTCTTGCATAATGGTCATCCCCAACATGGTTTCTGGTTTGTTAACATCAAATCCTTGGTATTTTTGTTTGTAGTCTTTCTCTAATGTTACAACCGAGTTTTCTCTCTTTGCAGCTTCCAAGTTGGAAGCATTTTTAGACATACCCATTACATAAGTTTCAGTTCCATCGGCTGCAGTATTCTTATTTGCATTACAATGTATAGAAACAAAAATATTAGCATCAGCTCTATTTGCAATATTGGCACGCTCAATTAAATCAATAAAAATATCAGTTTTTCTTGTATAGATAACATCAATATTTGAATTTCGTTCCAATATCTTACCAACTTTTAATGTTATAGCTAAATTTATATTTTTTTCTATATGTCCATTATATACTGCACCATAATCATGATCTCCATGACCAGCGTCTAATGTTACTTTAAAATTATTTGCCTGCGCGAAAACCATTGTCGAGTAAAAAACAAACAAGACAACTAGAGAATGTTTAAATAAATATTCGTTCCTCATTTTTATAAAAGTTAATATAAATTAAAACTGCAAGGTTTTAAAATTATTATTTGACTATTTTTGACCAGAATTTATATGTAAGTTTGGCTTGCCAAAAAGCGAACCATATTTTACAAAAATAGTATTAAAACTTTTGCATACAAACTTATTTTATATCGTTTTATCAGCATACTTCCTAACAATTGGGAACCATTCCTTATTAGGTCAAGAAACAAAAAAAACGACTACTAGTTTTCCCGCTAATAATCAAACTATTAAGCCGGATATTCCTCCAACAAACAATAATGTAAAGGTTGAAAAAATTGACACAATAAAGGTCGATTCAATAAAGAAAGTTAAGTCTGTATTAGAAGGAAAGGTAAAATATAAAGCTAAGAAATATGCTAAGTTTGATCAAAAGAAAAAATTAATTACTTTGGAAAATGAAGCGGAATTAAATTACCTTGATTACAATTTAAAAGCCGGTATAATTGTTTTTGATTATCAAAAAAATGAAGTTTATGCCGGTCGACTAAAAGATTCTGCTGGAAATTACATACAAATACCTAAATTCACTCAGGGGTCAAATATTATTGAACCGGATTCAATTCGATTTAATTATAAAACTAAAAAAGCCCTAATTTGGAATTCAAGAACCTCTCAAAATGAATTAAATATAAAAGCTAAAATCTCTAAAAAACAAAACGACTCTATATATTTTATGAAAGGTGCACGTATTACCTCTTCTAAAGATATTGACGATCCAGAGTTTTATTTTTTAGTAAATAAAATGAAGTTTGTGCCTGGTAAAAAAGTGGTTCTTGGCACAACAAACTTATGGATTGAAAATGTACCAACACCCATTGCCTTGCCATTTGCCTATTTTCCGATTACCCAAGAAAGTCAATCTGGAATTATTCCACCAAGTTATGGTCAAAGTAATGAAAGAGGATATGCATTACAAAATGGTGGATATTATTTTGCATTAAGTGATAAATACGATTTAGCAGTTCTAGGGGATTATTATACAAATGGCAGCTATGCTGCTCGATTTGAATCTAATTATGCCAATAAATATAAATTTAACGGGCGCGTAAACATTCGATTTGAAAATCTAATAACTAGTGAAAGAGGATATCCAGATTATGCAAAAAGTAAGATTTATAACATTCAATGGTCACATAGTAAAGATCCTAAATCAAATCCTAACTCAAGATTTGCTGCATCTGTAAATTTAGGAAGCAGTCAATATTTTCAACAATCTATTAACCTAGCAAATATTGGATCTAATTTAAATAATACATTAAGTTCATCTATATCTTATTCAAAAACAATAAATACTATTCCGCAAATAAACTTTTCGTTAACAGCAACTCATTCTCAAAACTCACAAACAAATCAAATTAACATGACCTTGCCTTCATTACAAGCAAGTGTTGACAGAGTTTATCCACTGGTTGGGAAAAATGGAATAAAAAAAGGTTTTATAAAAAATATAAATTTACAATATAATCTAAGGGGTGAAAATCAAATTAATACTACTGACGAATTTTTCTTTAAAAAGGAAATGTTTTCTGGAGCTAAAGTAGGATTTCAACATAGTATCCCATTAAATACCAACTTTAAGCTATTTAAATATTTTAGCGCATCTACTTCTCTAAATTACAATGAAGTTTGGACTTTAAATACCATTAGAAAAGAATTTTCTACATCTACAAATTCTATAATAAATACTGATGTAAATGGTTTTGATTCATTTCGAACTTATTCAGTATCAAATAGTTTGACAACCAATATTTATGGTACTTTTAATTTTGGAAGTACTAAAAAAATACAATCTATTCGTCATGTAATGCGTCCTTCAATTAGTCATTCCTATACACCTAGTTTTGAAAAATACTATGATACTTATGCAATGGATGCCAGCGGTAGAACTGCACAATATACTCGTTTTGAAACAGGAATATATGGAGCACCAGGAATAAACTATTCAAACAATATTGGAATAAATATAAATAACACCTTTGAAGCAAAAGTTAGAGATAAAGATTCTACAAAAACAGAACCAAAGAAAATAATGTTGTTAAATAATTTAAATTTAACAACAAGTTATGATGTTTCTTCCGATTCATTACGATGGTCTCCAATGCGATTGAGTGGAGGAATAATGTTGTTTAAGCAAAAGATGAATATTAACTTTGCTTCTACCTTAGATCCTTATGCTCTTAGTAAAGATAACAAAACTCGAATCAATTCATTTAATATTGATGAAGGCGGGAATTTATTCCGAATGACTAGTGCAAACATGACCATTAATTATTCTGTTTCGAGCTCTAATGATGATAAAAGCAAAAAGAATATTCAAGGGGCCATAAATGGTGGTCGAGATGATGATTTATTTGGAACCAATACTGAAATAAATGATAATAGAAATAATCAATTTGCTAATGATGATAGTGAAGACGATGGTTTTACGGGCTTTTATAATGCCAAAATTCCATGGGATATGACTTTTGCTTATTCAATTACTTACTCAAATAACTTTGATGAAAAGAAAATTGTAAGTAATTCTGTAATGATCTCTGCAAATACCGACTTAACACCCAGATGGAAAATAGGTGTTTCAACAGGATATGACTTTGTAAGAAAAGGTGTGACTTTTACTCAATTTAGATTAAATAGAGATTTATTAAGTTGGAACATGAGTTTTAATTGGTCACCATTTGGACAATCCTATTGGGGCTTCTTTATTGGTATTAAAGCAAGTGTACTTAGTGACATTAAATGGGATAAACGAAATCAATCGGATCGTGTTTTAAGATAAAAATATATATGAAAAAAATTATAAATACAGCTAAAGCCCCTGCGCCAATTGGACCCTATAATCAAGCAATATTAATTGGTAACACATTATATACTTCTGGTCAAATTGCATTAAATCCAATTTCAATGAAACTAGTTCTTGATGATATTGAAACTGAAACATTTCAAGTAATGCAAAACTTGAAAGCAGTTCTTGATGCTGCTGGCATGTCATTTGATAATGTTGTAAAATCTACTATCTTCATTACGAACATGAATGATTTTACCAAGATAAATACTGTTTACGGTAAATTTTTTGATGAAAATTCGGCTCCCGCTAGAGAAACTGTTCAAGTTGCTGGACTTCCAAAAGGAGTCAATGTTGAAATTTCAATGATTGCTATTTTGTAATTGAACTATTATTTTCATAAAAAAAACCTGATTACAAATCAGGTTTTTTTTATTATTTATTCATAATGTGATAGGCAATTAATCCATCAATTGGTCTTCGTAAAACATTACCAATTTTTATGTTGTGTTTTGTTAATATTTGCTCTAATTCTTCTTTTAAATAAAAAGCTATAGAACCAATAAAATGAACTGGAACCTCTGTATAATTTTCAAATTGCATAATATAATTTTCTACAAATTCTTCCATTTCTGCATAAATATACTTTTTACAAAAATCGGTGTCTTTATGTTTGATCAAAAACTTTGCAAAGGTTGCTAAATAGGCATTTGGATTGGGCTCCTTGTATAAATTATTTTTAATAAAATCTGCATCTAAATTATATTCTTCTTCAAATTCTAGGGCCATCTCTCTTGGCATTTTATTAAAATAATAACCTCTTAATAAATGACGACCAAAACGATTACCAGAACAATCATCCATGGCAATGTAACCTAAAGATTGTACTTTTTGATGTAATATTTTACCATCAAAATAACTGCAGTTTGAACCTGTTCCAAGTATACAAACTATAGCTTTTTCGTCTTTTGGGGTTGTTGCATAAACTGCTGCAAAAGTATCTTCATGTACAGAAATTATTGCATTAGTAAAATATTCTTTAAATACATTACTAAGAAAATCTTTCATCCTATCAGTACCGCAACCGGCACCATAAAAGAACAAATGAGTTGCTTTATCTTTATTGTGGGAGATATCAAATTTATCTTCTAAGCGAGATATAATTTCTTCTTTATCTAAAACTTCAGGGTTTAAACCAAGGGTTTGTGTTGTGAATAGAACTTTTCCTTTTTCGTCAATTGCAATCCAATCGGCTTTTGTAGAGCCGCTATCTACTAATAATTTCATCGGTTTGGTATTTTTAATTATAAAAATCCCGCTACAATAATAAATTGAAGCGGGATTTTATTTTATATTACAAGCTAGCGATATGAACTGATAAATCAATTAATTTACTTGAATATCCATATTCATTATCATACCAAGAAACTAGTTTGAAGAACGTTGAATTTAAACCAATTCCAGCAGTTGCATCAACGATTGAAGTTCTTTTGTCCGAAATAAAATCTTGAGAAACTACCGCATCTTCAGTATATCCTAAAATACCTTTCATTTCATTTTCTGAGGCTTTTTTCAATACAGTCATAATTTCTTCATAAGAAGTTTCTTTGGCTACTTTCACTGTTAAATCAACAACTGAAACATCGGCAGTTGGAACTCGGAAAGACATTCCAGTTAATTTTCCATTCAAGTCTGGAATTACCTTTCCAACGGCTTTTGCAGCACCTGTAGAAGAAGGAATGATATTTATACTTGCAGCACGACCACCTCTCCAATCTTTTCTAGATGGTCCATCAGCAGTCATTTGTGTAGAAGTTGTAGCATGAACTGTAGTCATTAATCCTTCAACTATCCCAAAATTATCATGAATTACTTTAGCTAATGGAGCCAAGCAATTGGTAGTGCAAGAAGCATTTGAAACTACTTTATCTGATGCTTTTGCTGTTAAGTGATTTACACCCATAACAAACATTGGAGCATCTGCAGATGGAGCTGAAATGATTACTTTTTTTGCCCCACCTTTAATGTGTTCATTTGCTGTTTCGATTGTTGTAAATATACCCGTACATTCAGCTACTACATCAACACCTACTTCATTCCACTTTAAATCAGCTGGATTTCTTTCGGCTGTGATACGAATGTTTTTGTCATTAACATAAAGTTTTCCATCTTTAACTTCAACTTTACCTGCAAAACGACCATGAACTGAATCATATTTTAATAAATAGGCTAAATGATCTACATCTAATAAATCGTTTATTGCAACTACTTCAACATTATCTCTATTGAACGATTCTCTAAAAACTATTCTTCCAATTCTTCCGAATCCATTGATTCCTAATTTAACTTTTGACATTTTATTTTACTTAAGGCAATTACATTGCCGGTTATTATTAATTAGTTTAATTTAAGTGGTCATTATATCGGATACTCTAAGTAAATCTTTATCAATTTCAGAAGATCCTTTAATTGCTTGTTCTAAAGGAGTTAAAGCAACTTTATCATTTAACAATCCAACCATAAAATTAGTTTTTCCTTCAATAATTGATTCAACAGCTTTAACACCAAGTCGACTTGCTAATACTCTATCAAAACAAGATGGAGATCCTCCACGCTGCATATGACCTAATACAGAAACTCTGATATCATATTCTGGTAAATTTTCTTCGATATAATCTTTTAATTCAAATACATTTTTACCTATTTTATCTCCTTCTGCAATGACTACAATACTTGAAGATTTCCCTGATGCTTTACTTTTTTGTAATGATTCAAGTAGTCGTTCTAAACCTAAGTTTTCTTCTGGAATTAAAATTTCTTCAGCTCCTGCGCCTATGCCAGCGTTTAAAGCAATATGACCTGCATCTCTTCCCATAACTTCAACTAGAAATAAACGGTTGTGCGAACTAGCAGTGTCTCTAATCTTATCAATGCAATCAACAACTGTGTTTAATGCGGTATCAAAACCTAAGGTATGGCTGGTACCAAATATATCATTATCGATTGTTCCTGGAATTCCCATTACTGGAAATCCATATTCATTATTAAATATTTCAGCTCCTGTAAAACTTCCATCTCCACCAATAACAACAAGTGCTTCAATACCTGCAGCAGATAAATTGTCGAATGCTTTTTTTCTACCTTCAGCACTCATAAATTCTTTGGATCGTGCAGATTTTAAAATGGTACCTCCTTTATTAATTATATTATTTACTGATCTAGGCCCCATTTCTTTAAAATCTCCTTCAATCATACCTTGATAACCTCTATATATACCAATACATTCAATATTATGATAAGCACAGGTACGAACTACAGAGCGAATAGCTGCATTCATTCCTGGTGAATCTCCACCTGAAGTAAGTACACCTATTTTTTTTATCGTATTTGACATATTTTTATGTTTTAAAATGTAAAATTAGCAAAGAATATGGATATAAAATACCATATTATTAAATGAACCCTATTATCAATATAATTCAATCGTTTTCGTTGATAAGTTTTAAGTTATCAAGAAATATTTATTTCTAAACATTTAATTTTCCTCTTGTTTACCTTCCTTATTAATTTGGTTTTGGAAACTAGTTTTTTTTGGTTTTGAATTTCCATTTTCCATATTGATGTAATTTGGTAAAATTTGAGATGACTCCGGAGTTACATTTGGCTTTTCTTTATATTCTCTATCAACTTTTGTATTTTTGAAAATCTTATTTACCAATTCTTTAAAAGTATCAAAATCTACCTCATAAGAAACTCCAGCTCCTTGGGTATAACCTATACCTTGACCAATATAATTAATATCATTTTCTTTATTAAAGACCCTCAAATTTAATGTTCCGTCTTCATTTACTCGGTATTGCATTTCAAAATTACCAACAATAGCAGTTTCAGTAACACCTCCGGTAGGTACACCTACTCTACCATTTATTGTAATTCGTTCATTTATTTGAGTTGAAATATTTGCTACAACTCTTCCATCTGTTGGTCTTAAAGTGGTTTTATCTGCGGGAATATAACTCACATCCATATTCATTTTTCCATCTTTATTGTTAAAAATATCTCCAAACATGGACGCTGCTTTTTCATAAAAACTATTAGTTACTTGTGATTGACTAAAACCTTCTTGACTTAAAAATCCACCTGTAGAAAGAAGATAGAGGGCTTGAGTTTGTCTAATGTCTTTATCGCCTAGTTTAGTTTCAATTTCTGATTTTAACACTGAACTTACATTTGGAAAATTAATTGTAAAATCGGGTTCTGGATTCGTAATTGTTCCTTTTAATCCAATAATTACATCTACAGGAATAACTTTGTTAAAAGAGGCATTTTCAATTAATACTGCAGGATTTGCTGTAATGTTTGTTGAAACTGCTTCTAAGTTTAATATTGCTTTATATGGATTTCCTTCCCAAACTATGGATCCGTATTTTTTAACTGTAAATTGTTTGTCAATTACTCCGCCATATTTAAAATTATAAGAACCTTCCCAAACTTGAAAATCTCCAAACATTTCAAATTTTCCTAGTGTGTTAATACTCATGTTTAAGGTTCCTTTTCCTTTGCCTTTCATTCCATGTTTCGAATCTTTATTTAAAATAACTTCAATATTTGCATTAGGTTCAATTGCAAATTCAAAATTCATCTGAAGTCCGTTGTAATTTCTAATAAACTCTGTTTCTTTATTTATCGTTCCGTATTTTTCTCCTTTAGTCAAATAATGAATAAAACTATTATCACTTAACGAACTTGCATCATTAATTGGAATTTTCACATCTGTCCCATTTCCAGATTTAGCATTTACATTTATAGATAAGCCACTTGTTGGTCCTTTTATTGATGCATTTCCATTAATAAATGCTGTACCATAATAAGCAACATCTTCATGATCTATTGTATTTAATGCTAAAATTCTGTCAGAATCAATAGTTAAATCTAATTCCCAATCTTCAAATTGTTTATGTTTTATAAAACCTTTTAAATTACCTACTGTGTTAAATTTAGAATCACTAATTTGAGTTGGATCGACAATAAACTTATTTTTGGTAATCTCTACAGATGAGTTATCTTTAATTTTATAATCCACGTTTAAATAAGGAATTGATAATCCTGCATTATCAACAAATAATTTACCAGAATAATTAATATCATTCACATTGCCATTTATTCTTGCTTTTCCTGAAGCATAACCTCTAATTTTTGAAACTACATCACCTCCTAAATTACTTAAAATTCCTAGATTGAATTTTTGAAAATCTAAATTCAAATCCATTAATGTTTTATTATCTACAATTTGTAAATTTCCAATTGCACTAAATGATTTAAAGTTGTTATTTTCTATTTTTGAATCAATATCGAATTTAGAAAAATCTTCATTTCCTTTAATATTGAGATTCATTTTACCCAATGCATTTTCATTAATTTGAAGATCATTAATAGATAAAGTTGCAGTTGGTTGATATACAGAATTATTTTGCTTTAAATAGATTTCACCATTTACAAATCCATCAAATATAAATTGATCGACAGTTGGGGTAATTTTATTTAAATTGACATTATTAAATGCTAATGCTAAATCTTTATTTTTTGAACCACTAAGCATTCCATTTAATTTCATTGATTGGTTTTCATGAGAAATTATTATATCGTCAAATGAAAAGGTCTGTAAATTCTTATCAAAAATAATTTTATTATTATCATTACTAGTTTCATTTATATACCAGCTAAAATTCTTAAACATTAAATCAGATTTATGAAAACCTATAATATTTTTATTATTTGAATCAATTGTATGATAAAGATTTAAATTAAAATAATCTTCTCCTTTTTCTCCACCCTTAAATTCAGTTCTAATGGCCAAAGTATCTTTAGAAGTAGCATTAATTAATGAAAAGTCTCTAATTTTGTATTGTTTAGTTACAATACTATCCGATTGAACATATGTATTGTATAAAGGATTATAGTTATCTATTTCTATTTTAAAATTATCCATATGAACATTAAATGCATTCACTGTATTTGAAGAAAATTTTAATTTAAAATGATTCGTATCTCCAGTTATTTGACCATTTAAAATTGCATTTGAATCCAAACTAATATTTGGATTTAATATTTCTACTATTTCATTAAATTGAGAAAAATTAAATTTTAAATATTGTCCTTTCTTTAACAAGTGTGGCTTGTAATTTGTATATAAACTTCCTATTGAATTTTCAAGCATTTTTTGAATTTGTGAAAATTCAAATTTTCCTTGAATTTTACCATTTAGCTCTTTTGAAGAATTTAAAGTAATTACATGTTCTCCATTAATTTCTGTGGAACTTGCCATTAAATTATCAAAGAAATATAAATCTTTTGAGTTTTGATAAGATGAGTTAGAAACAACAACATTTCCATTCATTGCGTCTAAATTATTACCTGACAAATTAATCTTTACATCTCCCTTAAAAACAGAAACGGAATCTTGTATAAAATGTAATCGATTTAAATTGGCATAATCAACTTTTGCATGAAAATCATAGTTTCTATCCGATTTTGAAAAATCAACTTTACCGTCAAAGTCCAAAAATAAATTAGGATCGTTTACATTTATTTTACCATTAAAAAAAGGTTTTTTAATAGATCCATTAGCAATAATATTTTTATAATTATAACCGTTATAAGTAAAGTTTTGAATGTTTCCAGAGAATTTAGTATCTAAGTATTTTTCAATAAATCCTTTACCTTCCACTTTAGATTGCAACGTTGCAAAACCTAAATCAGTTCTATTTAAAAAGCTACCTAAATTAAAATTATCTAAATTTAATGTCCCGTTGTAAGAGGCATTATCAATTGTATTCAAATTAGAAATTAGTAATTTAGAACTTAATCCACCTAATTGTGTTTTAATTACTACATCAGCATCCACACTCGTTTCCGTCACATGGGTTTTGCCTCTTAAAGTAAACTGCCCTAATTTTTTTAGAGAAATTGGCAAATTCTCACCCAAAACATTAGGCAATAGTGCAATTAAATTGTCATAATTTGAGGTTACTTTAGTAAAATTACCAAGCATAATAAAATCACCTTTTCCTTTTTTTGTAAATATATTTTTAAAAGTTACGTTACCTGTGATTAAAGTGTTTTTTGCATCTTTTAGATATAATTTTTTGAAGGTAAAATTATTTAAAGGACCAACAATTTTTGCGCTCAACTTAAACTGCTGATTTTTACCAATCTCGTTATAAAAACATCTTAAATCGTTAGATGATAACGTGGCGTTTTTTGTAGAAATCAAAAAGATTACTTTATTGTTGAAATCTGCAAAATCTTTTCTGTTGTATTTTAAAATGACAGATCCTTTAAGATTTGATTCAGCAGTTTTTAAAACTAAATTTTCTAAACGAATATTCTTTTTTGTATAAGTAAATTTTGATGTAAGATCTTCAACAAACAATCCTCTGTGATCCAAAAATGACATGGCATCTATGTTAGTGTATACATTCGGACCTTTAATTTTAAAATTTGAAACTACAGCATTAATCTTTGTAAAATCAACATCTAAAGGTATTTCCCTGTTATAATCAATTTCTCTAAATCTACAATTATTCAAGGTCAGCTTTTGAGATGTCATTAAAAATTCTCCAGATGATGGGCTTCCATCATCAAAAGCATCTATAAATTTATCTAAATTTGTGTCGTAATCCCCTTTGTAGGTTTTAACATTAACAAATAATTGATCTGCAGTAAGCTTTCCAAAAATCAAATTTCCATCAAGAAGCGATTTAGAATCTAAAACACTTGTAATTATTCTGTTAGCATAAATTAATGTGTCTTTTTTCTCATCTTTGATTAAAACTTTTTTCAATTGAACGTTTCCAAAAAGGGTTATTTCAACCTGATCCACATAGATATTGGTTCCGTATTGTTTGTTTAGTTTTTCAGTAAAATAATGGGCGATTTTGGTTTGAACAACAGGCAATGAAAGAGCGATACCTAGTGATAATAAAAGTAACAAAATCGCCATTACTGAGCGAATTGCTATTTTTTTCAAAGAATAATCACGAGTATTGGTTGTTTTTTCTTTCAAAATTTGTTTCAATTTGAAATATCAAATAATAACGAAAATATAGAAAAAATCTTACATTTCATTGACATTTCTAATTCTGTAAAAAACAAAAAGTAACAATCCTATTAGTGAAAAACCTTTAAAATAGTTACTTTTGTAATCGTTGTAAAAATAATCGTTTTATGCCGGTTAATCAAATAATATTCAAAAATTGTGCCTAATGCCCAACAATGCTATTTACATACTTGCGATTGAAAGTTCCTGCGACGATACTGCGGCAGCTGTTTTAAAAAACAATGTAGTGTTATCAAATGTAGTAGCAGGTCAAAAAATACATGAAGAATACGGTGGTGTCGTTCCCGAACTGGCATCAAGAGCACACCAACAAAATATTGTGCCGGTAATAGACAGTGCATTAAAAAAAGCAGGAATAACATTAAATACTATTAATGCTATAGCTTTTACTCAAGGACCCGGCTTAATGGGATCTTTGCTTGTAGGAACCTCCTTTGCAAAATCCTTGGCATTAGCTCTAAATATTCCTTTAATTGCTGTTAATCACATGCACGCGCACATTTTGGCACATTTTATTGATGAAGATGGCTACGACAAACCCAATTTTCCATTCATCGCCTTGACCATTTCGGGTGGACATACCCAAATTGTGAAAGTTTCTAGTTTTTTTGAGATGGAAATTATTGGTGAGACTACCGATGATGCTGTGGGTGAAGCTTTTGACAAAACCGCAAAAATCCTTGGACTACCCTACCCAGGAGGTCCGTTAATTGATAAATTAGCTAAAGAAGGGAATCCAAAAAAATACACATTCACAAAACCTAAATCGCCTGGATTAAATTTTAGTTTCTCCGGACTAAAAACTCAAATCTTGTATTTCATACAGAGGAATATGGCTGAGAATCCGAATTTCATTGAAGAAAATAAAGCCGATATTTGTGCTTCAATTCAGTTTACCATCATTGAAATATTAATGGATAAATTAAAATTGGCTGTAGCCGAAACAGGAATAAATCAAATTGCCATTGGTGGCGGAGTTTCTGCCAACTCTGGAATTAGAGCTACTCTTAAAGATGCGGAATCAAAATATGGCTGGAAAACTTTCATCCCTAAGTTTGAATATACAACAGATAATGCAGCAATGATAGGAATTGTAGGTTATCAAAAATATTTAGAAAATAAATTTAACGATGCTGGAGTAGTTTCTAAAGCACGAATTGAGTTTTAATATGCAATTATTCTATAATCCGAATATTAACGAACAAGTTTCTTCTTTTATTTTCGATAAAGAAGAAAGCAAACATATAATTAAAGTATTACGAAAAAAAGAAGGTGATATTTTACAAGTAACCAATGGTTTAGGTTTTATATTTACAACTGAAATCTCTTTAGCTAGCGATTCTAAATGTACCGTTAAAATTCAAACCTTCACAAAGCAAGAAACACCAAAATTTCATTTACATCTTGCGGTTGCTCCTACCAAAATGAACGAGCGCTATGAGTGGTTTTTAGAAAAAGCAACCGAAATTGGAATTCAGGAGATCACCCCAATAATTTGCGATCATTCGGAACGAAAAATAATTAAAACAGAACGTTTTCAAAAAATTATAGAATCTGCAATGAAGCAGTCTTTGCATTATTATATTCCAAAATTAAACGATCCTGTTCTGTTCAAAGACTTTATCAAAAAAGACATTTCCGGTAATAAATTCATTGCTCATTGTGAAGAATCGGATAAAAAAACATTAAAATCTAGTATCATTCCAAACACCGATACCACCATATTAATTGGCCCAGAGGGTGATTTTTCTGTTAAAGAAATTGAAATGGCTTTGAACGCTAAATTTATTCCAATATCTTTGGGTGGAACTAGACTAAGAACCGAAACTGCAGCAATTGTAGCATGTCATAGCGTGGTTTATGCAAATGAATAAAATATGAAGAGTAAACTAACTATACTTGTATTTTTAATTTCAATAATTGGATCTTCTCAAGAAATTGCCTTATTAAAATATAATGGTGGTGGAGATTGGTATGCCAACCCAACATCACTTCCTAATTTAATTAAATTTTGCAATCAAAACATCAATACAACCATAAAAAACAAACCTGCAACAGTTGAGCCAGGAAGTCCGGATATTTTCTCTTATCCATATATACACGCAACCGGACATGGAAATATTTTATTTAATGATAACGAAATTCTTAATCTAAGAAACTACATGCTTTCTGGTGGGTTTCTGCATTTTGATGATAATTATGGATTGGATGAATATTTAAGAAGAGAGATTAAAAAAATATTTCCGAATTCAAATTTGGTTGAAATTCCTGCTACTCACCCTATTTTTCAAAAGCCATACTCTTTCCCTTCTGGAATTCCAAAAATTCATGAACATGACGGAAAACAACCTCAAGCATTTGGAATTTTCGAGAACAACAGACTAATTTTGTTATACACCTATGAATGTGATTTAGGCGATGGCTGGGAAGACGCAGAGGTAAATAACGACCCAAAAGAAGTAAGAGATAAAGCACTTAAAATGGGGGCTAATATTCTTAATTATATTTTCAATAACTAATGGAAAATCGTTCCAAGTTATTACTTCCCGAAGTTCAAGAATTTATTATCAAGAACACCGATCAGGATGTTTCGAAATTATCATTTGCAAAAAATCCATTTCCTGAAATCGATTATAAAACCGTATTAAACCAAATAGCAGCCCGGAATAAAAGCAAAAACAAACTTCCAACGTGGTACAATTGTTTCAATTGTATTTACCCAAATAAAGTTTCAATTGAACAAACATCTTCTGAAATTACTGCCCAATATAAATCGGAAATAGTAAGTGGAGAGTCTCTTATTGATTTATCAGGAGGTTTTGGAGTTGATGATTATTATTTTGCAAAAAAAATAAACCAAGTCTACCATTGTGAAATTAATTCGGATTTATCGGCAATTGTAAAGCACAATTTTGAACAATTAGAAGTTTCAAATGTTTCATGTATTGCAGGTGACAGTTATGAGACGCTAAAAAATCTCAATCAGCAATATGATTGGATTTATATAGACCCTTCAAGAAGAAATGAAGTTAAAGGTAAAGTTTTTATGTTGAAAGATTGTGTACCGAATGTACCCGAACTTCAAAGTTTCTATTACCAATACTGTTCGAAAATAATTATTAAAACAGCACCATTGCTGGATATATCGGCTGGTTTAAGCGAACTACAAAATGTAAAAAATATCCATATTGTTGCAGTAGAAAATGAGGTGAAGGAACTACTATGGGAACTGCATAGTGATTATAACGATGCTCCAAGTATTAAATGCATTAATTTCAATAAAGAAAAAAAGGAAGTATTTGAATATCGATGGAATTCTGAAATTGACATTAACTACACATTGCCTAAAACCTATTTATATGAACCAAATAGCAGCCTACTTAAATCAGGTGGTTTCAATCACATAGCAAGTCAATTTTCACTAGAAAAGCTACATGTAAATTCACATTTATATACTTCTGATAATGTAATTGATTTCCCAGGAAGAGTTTTTAAAATTGATTCTATTTTAAACTATTCTAAAAAAGAAATTAAAGAATATATAGAAAATAAAAAGATGAATGTTACCGTTCGTAATTTTCCAGAAAGTGTTGAATCATTAAGAAAAAAATTGAAAATTAAAGACGGTGGTGATCAATATTGTTTTTTCACAACAGACCTAAACAAAAACAAAATAGTGTTACTTTGCACCAAAATTATTACCCAATGAAAAAAATTATATACCTTATCGCTTTATTTATTACAATACCTTCATTTGCTCAAACAGACTGCGAATACAGCACCAATGTAAAAGATAGTGTGGGCAGCTATAGATCAACAATTGACTATGTTATACATGAAAAAGTTTTTGGTAACAGTCAAACTTCCATTTTCTTTTCTTTAATAAATGCCGATGGGATGCCTTCTTTAAACATGCAAATGATTCAAAAAAGTGCTGATTTTATTCCAGCAAAGTGCTTAGATAAATCGTCAAAAATATATCTCCAATTGCAAAATGGAAAAATAATTACGTTAATTGGATTAGATCAAGAAACTTGTGGTAATGCTGTAAGAAATAATAATGAAAACTGCAGAATATTAAGTGCCTATTTTCTATTCTTGAAAGACACAATGGAAGAATTAAAAAAATCACCAATATCTATTATTAGAATAAAATTCGCTGGAGAGACCATAGATTATGTAGCCAAAGAAACTTTAGTTTCTGAAGTAGATAAAAAAACCTACCACCCCGATCATTTTTTTATAGATTATTTAAAATGTATTGAATAAATAAAAAATAAACCCGCTAATTAGCGGGTTTATTTATATAATGAATCGTGTAATTACACGTGCAATGCTCTATTGTCAGTTGCTGCTAGTGCAGCTTCTTTTATTGCTTCTGCAAATGTAGGATGCGCATGTGACATTCTAGAAATATCTTCAGCAGATGCTCTAAACTCCATTGCAGTAACTGCTTCGGCAATTAAATCGGCGCAACGAGCACCAATCATGTGCACTCCTAAAACTTCGTCAGTAGAAGCATCAGCAAGGATCTTCACAAAACCATCGACATCTCCACCTGCACGGGCTCTACCCAATGCTTTGAATGGAAAACTTCCCGATTTGTAAGCTACTCCGTCTGCTTTTAATTGCTCTTCTGTTTTACCCACAGCGGCAACTTCAGGCCAAGTGTAAACTACTCCTGGAATTAAATTATAGTCAATGTGTGGTTTTTGCCCTGCTAAGATTTCGGCAACCATAGTTCCTTCTTCTTCCGCTTTGTGAGCTAACATAGCGCCACGAACCACATCTCCAATTGCATATATATTAGAAACACTAGTTTGTAAATGATCGTTAACTTCAACCATACCTCTTTCTGTAAGCTTCACTCCTGCTTTATCTGCATTCAATCCATCAGTAAAAGGACGACGACCAACAGCTACCAAACAATAATCTCCTTCTAATGAAACAGTCTCCCCTTTTGCATTATCAGCTTGAATAGTAACAACTTTTCCTTTTCGGGTAACCGATTTTACTTGGTGCGAAGTATAGAATTTCATTCCTTGTTTTTTCAAAACTTTGGTCAATTCTTTTGATAGACCTGTATCCATTCCTGGAATAATACGATCCAAATATTCAACAACTGAAACTTGTGCTCCAAGTCTTAAATAAACTTGTCCTAATTCAATACCAATTACTCCACCACCAATAATTACAAGATGTTTAGGGACTTCAGGTAATTTTAATGCTTCAGTAGATGTAATAATTCGTTCTTTATCTAATTTAATAAAAGGTAAAGTTGATGGTTTTGAACCTGTTGCAATGATTATATTTTTTGCTTCAATTGTTTCAGATGTTCCATCTGCTTTAGCTATGGCAATATGAGTAGCATCTACAAATGATCCCAAACCTTCAAAAACTGTAATGTTATTTTTGTCCATTAAAAACTTAACACCACCACTCGTTTGATCTACAACTGCTTGCTTGCGCGCAATCATTTTCTCTAAATTTACTTTTACTGCTCCCGAAACTTCAATTCCGTGATCGGCAAAATGTTGTAATTCTTCATAATGATGCGATGATGCCAATAATGCCTTGGATGGAATACATCCAACATTTAAGCAAGTTCCACCAAGCGTGGAATATTTTTCAATAATTGCGGTTTTGAAACCTAATTGGGCACAACGTATTGCTGACACATATCCGCCAGGTCCAGAACCTATGATGACTACGTCAAATGAACTCATAACTTAGTATTTTGTGTGTTTTATTAAATAGTTATGCAAAACTACAAATAATATTGCAATCAAATTCGTAAAAAAGAGGGGGTTTTACTAGAAAAAATAAAAAAATTAACCCAACCACCCTTCTCGATCTAAACTTCGGTATTGTATGGCTTCAGCTATATGCATAGACTCTACATTTTCCGATTCCTCTAAATCGGCTATGGTTCTAGATACTTTTAAAATTCGATCATAGGCTCTTGCCGAAAGGTTTAATTTTTCCATGGCGTTTTTCAATAATTCAAGTGATTCAGGGCTGAGCTCACAATATTCCCGAACTAATTTAGAACCCATTTGGGCATTATAATGAACATTTTCCAATGCTTCAAATCGAACGGTTTGAATTTCTCTTGCTTTAGTAACACGTTTTCGAATTTCTACACTACTTTCTGCTTTTCGAGTTTCTGTTAGTTTTTCAAATGGTACCGGAGTCACTTCAACATGAATATCGATGCGATCTAATAGTGGTCCCGATATTTTACTCAAATACCGTTGCATTTCCATTTGGGAGGAACTTACAGGCGCATCGGGATCATTAAAAAACCCACTCGGACTCGGATTCATACTGGCAACTAACATAAATGAAGACGGATACGTAATTGTGAATTTTGCCCTCGAAATGGTTACTTCTCTATCTTCCAATGGTTGTCGCATGACCTCCAATACTTCCCGTTTAAACTCGGGTAATTCATCTAAAAACAATACCCCATTATGGGATAACGATATTTCACCCGGTTGCGGATAACTTCCTCCACCGACTAATGAAACAGAACTCGCGGTGTGATGTGGGCTCCGAAAAGGTCTTTGACTCATTAATCCCGCATCTTTTATTTTACCTGCAACCGAATGTATTTTGGTGGTTTCCAATGCCTCTTTCAAAGTCATGGGCGGCAAAATACTAGGTAGTCTTTTGGCTAACATGGTCTTACCGGAACCTGGAGGTCCAATCAAAATGATATTATGTCCTCCGGCAGCAGCAATTTCCATGCATCGCTTGATGGACTCCTGTCCTTTGACATCAGAAAAATCAAATTCTGGAAAATCTAATGTTTTATAAAACTCTTCTCGAGTATTGATAACCGTAGGATCAATAGTACTATTTCCTTCAAAAAAATCAATAACCTGAGTAACATTTTCAATTCCATATACATCCAATCCGTCAACAATAGCCGCTTCTTTTACATTTTGAATGGGAAGAAAGAAACCTTTGAATCCTTCTTCTCTTGCTTTTATTGCTATCGATAATGCTCCTTTTATGGGTTGCAAACCACCATCCAATGACAATTCACCCATAATGATGTATTTACCTACTTCTTCAGCTTTAATTTGACCGGATGCGACTAAAATGCCAATTGCTAAAGTTAAATCGTAGGCAGAACCTTCTTTTCGTAAATCGGCCGGAGCCATGTTAATAGTAATTTTCTTACCAGGAAGTTGATAGCCGTTATTCTTTAATGCAGCTGCTATTCGGTAACTGCTTTCTTTAATGGCATTATCGGGAAGCCCTACCAAGTGGTACCCTACTCCTTTATCAATATTGACTTCTACTGTAATCCTAGACGCCTCAACCCCAAACACCGCACTTCCATAGACTTTTACCAACATAATTATTCCCTGTTAATTGAATAGTCTATTAAATATACGAAAAAGAAATTAAACAAATTAAGTAAAACAAAATATACTTTTAGTTAATTTTATTTGTCTATTTGTAAAATAAACTTTACTTTTGAAGTGTAATTTTAAATTTCATTTATGAAAACTCACTTTTTATTTCCCAATCAATTTAAAACAATTGGCTGGATTTTATTTATTCCAAGCTTTATTGCTGGAACATTCTTACTATTTTCTGATTTTGATTTTCACAAGAATTATGAGATACAAGTATTTGCATTTGTGAATGACGCCATTTTATCTGATATAAAGTATTGTACTATAATTAAAAATGGAATATTAGACGAGCTTTTAGTTATTTCAATTATTACTGGCGCAGTATTCATTGGATTTTCTAAAACTAAAAATGAAGATGAATTTATTTCAAAAATTAGATACGAAAGTCTAGTTTGGGCAACTTATTTAAATCTTGGATTAATGATATTGAGCACTTTATTCATTTATGGTTTTTCTTATTTTAATGTTTTGATTATAAATATATTTGCGATGCTTATTTTCTTTATTATTCGCTTTCATTTTATGATATTCAAACTAAACAAATCTATTAGCGATGACGAATAATTTAAAAGTGCTTAGAGCTATAAAAAACATTTCTCAAGAAGAATTGGCTAAACAAATTCAGGTCAGTCGCCAAACTATAAATGCTATGGAAAAAGGAAAATACGTTCCATCAACGGTATTAGCATTAAAATTAGCTGGTTATTTTAAAGTTTCGGTTGAAGAAATTTTTAAATTAGAAAACGAAGACTAAAAAAAATCCCATTATGATTAATGGGATTTTTTTATTTATTTCTTAAAATTCGCAATTCCTTGTTTCAACCAATCCTCAAACAATTGTGCATCGGGATCGTAGCTAGTGGTTGGAGTGATCGAATTTAAGTTATTACCATCTAAATCAACCAAAACATACAAAGGCTGTGTATTGGTTTTATATTTTGTAATCATGAAGTCGGTCCATTTGTCTCCAATAGTTACAATTTCTGATCCTGTAGAAGGCGAAATATGTTGTTCACTTTTAGGTAATTCGCGCTTGTCATCGGCAAACAAAGAAATTAAAACCACTTCATTTTTCAAGATTTGAGCAACCTTTTCGTCGGTCCAAACATTGTTTTCCATTTTTCTACAATTCACACATGCATGACCCGTAAAATCTAGAAGCACTGGCTTATTTACAGTTTTGGCATAAGACAAACCTTTTTCATAATCGGTAAAAATTAATATTCCGTGTTTATTTAACTCTGCACCTTCCGGCAATTGATCTGAAGAAAATACAGCAGCAGCGCCACCTACCCCATTCGGACTTTCACTATATTCCTCTGGAGGTGGAAAAGCGCTAATTAATTTTAATGGCGCACCAAACAATCCCGGAATCATATAAAATGTAAACGAAAGAACTAATAAGGCAAGCATTAATCTTCCTACTGAAATATGTGTTAATGGTGAATCATGCGGTAAAGTTATTTTTCCTAATAAATAAATTCCCCAAGTTCCAAATATTGCTATCCATATTGCTAAAAAAGTTTCTCTTTCAAACCAATGCAATTGCAAAACCAAATCGGCATTTGATAAAAATTTGAAGGCTAATGCCAATTCTAAAAATCCTAGTGAAACCTTTACGGTATTTAACCAGCCCCCTGATTTTGGTAAGGAATTTAACCATCCTGGAAACATAGCAAACAACATAAAAGGAAGTGCCAATGCCGAAGAAAAACCAAGCATTCCAACAATTGGAGCGATTCCGCCACTCGAAGCAGCCTGAACTAAAAGTGTCCCAACAATTGGTCCGGTGCAAGAAAAAGATACAATAGCTAAGGCCAAAGCCATAAATAAGATACCAATAATTCCGCCTCGATCTGCTTGTTGATCTACTTTGTTTGCCCAAGAATTAGGTAACATGATTTCAAATGCACCCAAGAAAGAAGTTGCAAAGAATACCAATAAAACAAAGAAAATTACATTAAACCAAACATTCGTTGACAAAGCATTTAAAGCATCTGCTCCAAAAATTGCAGTAACAGCCAATCCCAAAACAACATATATTCCAATAATTGAAATCCCATAAATAATCGCATTACGCTTTCCTTGCGCCGGAGTTTTACTTTGTTTGGTAAAGAAACTAACCGTCATCGGAATCATAGGAAAAACACAAGGTGTCAACAAAGCGGCAAATCCACCTATAAAGGCAAACAAGAAAATAGACCACAATCCTTTTTTCTCTTCATTTTTTGGTTCAACTTTTGGTGCCGTTTTAACCTCAGTTTGAGTTGTTGTTTTTTCTATTGTAGCAGTATCACTTTTTACTGTATCTGCAACAGCAACAGGAGTTTCTGCAATAGTAACTACCGGAATTGCAAAGGTCAAATCTACATTATCATTAACACACTGATTTTGACAGGCTTGAAAATCCAAATTAATAACAATTTTATCAGTCTTTGGATTGGTTATTTTAACCTTTTGAGTCAACGTGGCTTTGTTTTCAAAATAGTATTCATCTACTTCAAAATCTTTATTGAACTCTTTTTTGTACGGACTTTCTTTCGTTTTACCGATTAATTCAAAATTGCCTTTTTGGTTTTTAATGGTTACCGTAATTGGTAATGGCCCACCATCCGGAGTGAATTGGGAATACATGTGCCACCCTTGCTCAATGGTTGCATTCATAACCAAATTGAATTCGGTGTCCGAAATCTTTTCTGTTTTGGCTGTCCATTTTACAGGCTTTTTAATTTGTGAATTCACATTTACAAAAGCAAAAATAGCTAAGAGTAAAAAAAGTAATTTCTTCATTATTGTAATTTAATTTGTAATTTATTTTTGGTATTTTCTGTAATTTTAAAACGATCATCTTGTCTTTTTCCAATAACCCAAACTATTTGATTATTAGAACATAATATCCATTGATTTAATTTATCAATTAAAGAGTATTTTTCGTCTTTATAATATTTACTTAACTTCTTTTTTCCTTGCATTCCTATCGGATAAAAATAATCTCCCTCTTTCCATTTTCTAATAGTTAACGGAAATTGCAAAGCATCTTCATCGACAAATATACAATCGGAATTGGCATTTGTAATGTGATTCACGTTACAAAATGAAAATTTTATAGGTGTCTCAAATCCCTCTCCAATTTCATATTCCTGAGTATCCTTTACTTCTCTTGGTGAAACAATTAAATAATCTCGATCTTTTAAAACCATGAAACTATCCGAAAACACCTGTTTACCTGATTGTGCTGTGACTAATTCATAAATATCATTCCATGCCGTAAACTCGAAATCCTTCAGCCACTGAAACAAGTAAGCCTTATAATTAGAATGTTTTAGTAATTCATTAATATTGATTTTCAGTTGATTACCTTCTTCTTTTATTTCATTTTCATAAACCAAATTGGAAGCATCCTCAACAAGCGATTGGGATTGATTTAAATTCTCCAATGTATTTTGAAAAGAGGAAAGCAAACCCGAATTGAGTTCCTTTAAAATGGGCACCACATTGTGTCGAATTTTATTTCGAAAATATTTATCGGAAGCATTACTCGAATCTTCGCGCCATTTCAAATTGGTTTCCGAAGCATATTTTTCTATTTCTTCTCTTGAAAATGGCAATAAAGGACGGATAATTTTATCATTTTGCGCCGGAATTCCGGTCAAACCATCTAATCCGGTACCACGCGTGAGATTAATTAAAAAGGTTTCTAGATTGTCATCTAAATGATGGGCAGTTAAAATATAATCAAAGTTTTTTTCAGCTAACTGACAGTAAAACCACTCGTAACGCAATTTTCTTGCCGCTAACTGAATGGACAATTTAGAATCCTCAGCAAATTGAATAGTGTCAAATTTTTGAATATGAACTGGTATGGATTTCGCTTCACAATAACTCCTCACAAAATCTTCATCGCCATCACTTTCTATATTTCGAAGTGAAAAATTACAATGAAGCACTTCAATTTCATAATCCAATTGACGAAACAAATCCAGTAAAACCATGCTATCAATTCCTCCACTTACAGCCAAAAACAAACACTTTCCTTTCAAAAAAGGAAATTTGGAATCCAAGTGAACTATTAATTTATTAAGCATCTTTCAAAAATACGGATTTATTTAACTTAAAACAGCAAACATTGCCTTTGCCTTTAACATGCATTCTTCGTATTCTTTTTCGGGATCGGAAAGTGTGGTGATTGCACTCCCAACAGAAAATGAAACATATTGATTTTGAGCATTGTATAGTATACTCCGAATCACCACATTAAAATCGAAGTCACCATTTGGAGTAAAATAACCTACAGCCCCGCTGTACAATCCACGCTTAGTTTCTTCGAGATTTTCAATAATAATCATAGCCGAAATCTTGGGCGCACCCGTCATACTTCCCATAGGAAAAGTCGTTTTAAGAATCTCAATTGGTGAAATTGTATTTTCCACCTGAGAAACAATAGTAGATATCATTTGGTGAACCTGTTTAAAAGAATACATGCCACATAACTCCTCGACTTCTACCGAACCTTTACAAGCGGTTCTTGACAAGTCATTTCGAACCAAATCCACAATCATAATGTTCTCCGAACGCTCTTTTTTATTGGTTTCTAACTCTTTTTTTGAATTTTCATCCAACTCAATTTCGGCATGTCTTCGCGATGTTCCTTTAATGGGTTGTGAAATTATTTTAGTATCTATTTTTTTCAAATAACGTTCAGGCGAAGCCGAAAGCAAGAATTGCGAATCATTTTTAAAATACACAGAAAAAGGAGTTTCCGATAGGGAATTCAGCTTTTGAAATACATCTAATGGATTTATTACAGAATTCGCTGCGAAAAATTCCATGCAAAAATTAGCTTCATAAATATCACCACGTTGAATATGCTCCAGCATTTTTTCAACTTTAACTACATATTCTTCTTTTGAAATTCGTTGTTGAATATTAACTTCCGAAGTAAGATTGGTGTAAATAGCACTCTGAATAATTTCTTCAAAATCACTTTCCATTTCATCATCACAAAAACGCAAATAATGCATTTCTAGTTGATTTCCTTTTAGAAGAAAAAGTTTTTTGGGTTGAAAAAAATACAAATCCGGAAATTCCAATCCGTCAAAATTTGCTGAATGCAAATCTTCAGTATCATTTTTCAAGTCATACGACAAATACCCAAAAAGCCAATCTTTTGTTTGCCCTTGGTATTGATGTAAATCTTCGAAGGCATTGATGTAATCCGTTTTGATTGAAGTAAATGCATCCACAGCCAAAACACAATCAAAACTTGAATATTTTTGAGGATAGGAATTGGAATCCAAAAAAACCACTTCCCTAGCAGAATTCGACCACTGCAAAAGGTTCTTTTTAAATTGTGTTGGGTTTTCTATAAACTTGGAAAGCTGCGTTCTCAAAAGATTGATTTATTTTTTCAAATTTACAATAAATGAAGTTTTTAGAAACAAAAAAACCTTGAATTTCTTCAAGGTTTTTTATTAAGGGTGGCTGACCGGGTTCGAACCGGCGACCCGCGGCACCACAAACCGCTACTCTAACCAGCTGAGCTACAACCACCATTTTTAACGAGTGCAAATATATTGCAAAAGTTTTCGTTATACAAAGAAAAAAAGAAAAAATTACTTCAAATCACTTAAACTATTGACAGCCAAATATCTTTCTACTGTAAATCCTTCACCGTGCGCTACACCAATGATTCTGCCAAGATCTTGAGCTCGATATTTAACGCTGTCAAGGAAGTTTTTTGAACTAATTGGAGATTCTGGTTCTTTTGAATTTGGATCATAAAATTGAGAGCTGTAGGCCAAAATAGATTCCATTTTTACATCTAAAAAACCAGAAATATCTACCACAAAATCAGGTTGAAGATTCTCCCATTGAATGTAATGATAAACAACCTTAGGACGCCATGCTTGCTGGGATTCACCATTTAGTGTTGTTTCAATTTTTCTCAAACCCGATAAAAAACAAGCATCCGAAACCAATTTACTTCCCTTACCGTGGTCAATATGGCGATCCTGAATGGCATTGCACAATACAATTTCGGGTTGGTATTTTCGAATCATTTCAATGATTTTTAGCTGATGTGCTTCATCATTAATAAAAAAACCATCACGCATGTCAAGATTTTCTCGAACAGCTACACCTAAAATTTGAGTTGCTTTTTTTGATTCTGCATTACGAATTGCAACCGAACCACGCGTTCCCAATTCACCTCGAGTTAAATCAACAATTCCGACTTTTTTACCAAGGCTAATTTCCTTGGCAATTGTTCCACTACAACCTAATTCTACATCATCGGGATGGGCTCCAAAAGCTAAAATATCTAATTTCATATGCTCTAATTTAATGCTAATTTAGTCAATCCTAAATTAATGCAAGATACTTTTTAATGTTTGCGACTTGTTTACCGTTTCAATAAATTCTTTTTCGGGTTGGCTTCCGCTATTAATTCCGCAACCAACAAATAAAGATACAGTAACATTTTGCGAATTAATTTCCATTTTCATACAGCGTAAATTCACATATAAATCAAAATTTCCTTCTTGATTCCATTCTCCTAAATAACCAGCATAGTATTCCCTATTATACCCTTCGTTGTTTAAAATAAATGCTTTGGCCAAGTCTTTTGGAAAACCACAAACAGCAGGAGTTGGATGCAATAATTCTATACAATTTGAAGCGTTAATTACAGAATCAAACTTAGCTTGAATGTCGGTTTTGATATGTACAATTGCCCCTGCTTGAAAAGTATATGGATTTGAAGCAAAAACTGCTCCCCCAGCAGATTGCAATACATCAACGATATAATTAGTAACCGTTTTTTGTTCGTTAATTTCTTTTTCTGCCCAAACTACATTTTGATTATCCGAGGCCAATTGAGTTCCCGCTAATGCAACTGTATACATTGTAATCCCTGATGATTTCATTAATTGCTCGGGGGTGGCCCCCATCCAAAAACCAATTTGAGGATGATAAAAACAATAACGAAATGAATTTGGGTATTTTACTAAAAGTGATGAAAAAACTTTTTCAATTGAAAAATTTGGCAATTCAAGAACTTCTTTTCTTGACAAAACAACTTTATCAAATGTATTGGAATTTATTTGTTCTAGGGCTTTATTTACAAGAGATTCAAATTTGTTTTTGGCAGTTTCATCCCAATGCTTTTCTTTTATAGCAGTAGAAAAATCGGTAAAATTTGAAATTGATTCGGTTGCTTGTTCCGATTCTTTTATTGGAATTCCATATTTCTTTACCGCATCAAAGGAAACAAATGCAAAACCAGATTCAATTTCATCTAAAGAATATAAAATAGTATCTTTTTGAAAAAGTGCAATTAGTTGATCTGCATTGGGTTTACAATAGCAAACAAATGGTAATTGCGCATCAAAATGGTTTTGAATTTTTTGTAGTAATTGACTCATTATCTACGAGATAATACCATATTAGTTAATTTACAAAGTGAAATTAACTTATCATTTTCATCAACAATTCTAATTTCCCAAAGATGAATACTCGCACCTTTATGCAAAATTCTAGCTGTGGCAGTAACCAAACCTTCTCGCTTACTTCTAACATGATTTGCAGAAATTTCGATACCACGAACCTCTTGTTTTTCGGGATTAATGAACATTAAAGAAGCAGCACTCCCAACACTTTCAGCCAAAGCAACCGAAGCACCACCATGTAAAATCCCCATTGGTTGATGCACTCTTGGATTAACCGGCATTGTTGCAACAAGAAAATCTTCACCAGCATCTACATATTCAATTTCTAATGTTTGCATCAAGGTGTTATTTGACCACTCTTTACATAATGTCAGCATTTGTTCTCTATCGAAAGCCATGTTATTTTTTTTTTGCAAAATTACTAATTTTATAGTCACAAACTAATATTGCACTTTTTCCGTTATTAGAAGGCAGATTTGCTTTTTTATTTTTCAAATAATTGCCTACATTTACCAAATTAGAAATTAAGATATGCGTAATTTACTTTTTATACTTCTTGCGGGAATAGCAATCACAATGTCTTCATGTAGAAATGATTTTGCTTTTGAGCCAAGTACTGGCGGACTGGAATTTTCTAAAGACACCGTTTATTTAGATACTGTATTCACCAATATTGGATCAAGCACTTATACATTAAAAGTATTTAACGGAAGTGATAAAGACATTTCTATTCCGAAAATTCAATTGGGCAAAGGTGTAAATTCTAAATACCGTATTATGGTTGATGGAATGACTGGAGATGCTGGAGCTCAAGGTAAAATATTCAGTAATGTAGAACTTCTAGCCAAAGACAGTTTGTTTATTTTCGTAGAAGTTACCGCTGATGTTGCTAGCGCCAATCCAACCGATTTTTTATATACCGATCAAATTCAGTTTACAAATATTTCGGGCGCACCTCAAAAAGTAGAATTAGTAACGCTAATTCAAGATGCTTATTTTATTTATCCAAACAGAACACAAAATCCTGACAATACCTTCACCTATGAAGGAATCAACTTAGGAAATGATGACACTAACCAACCCGTTACTATTATCGGAAGTACTTTAAATCACAACGATCCTATAAATCAGGATGAATACAATTGGGGCAATGATAAACCATATGTTATCTATGGATATGCTTTAGTTCCAGATAATGAAACACTTAATGTGAGTAGTGGTGCTCGAGTTCATTTTCATGCCAATTCGGGCTTGATAATTGCAAAAAATGCAACCTTAAGAATTAATGGATTGCCTTCCCCTACAAATGATCCTAACGATTTATCTAAAGAAGTGATTTTTGAAGGCGATCGATTAGAACCCGATTTTTCTGATGTCCCTGGACAATGGACAGCGATTATTAATTTTTCAACTTCAAATAATAATCTAATTGAACACTTGACGTTAAAGAATGCAACCGTTGGAATTTTGTCGAATAACTTGGCATTAACCACGGATAATTCAGTTACTAAAATGACCATAAAAAATTCGCAGATTTACAACTGTTCAAATTTTGGAATTTTAGGAAGATCGACACAAATAACAGGTGATAATTTAGTTATCAATTACAGCGGTCAAGCTAATCTAGCGGCAACCTATGGCGGAACTTACACTTTTACGAATTGCACCTTTAATAACAATTGGAGTAGCTCTAAACAAGCAGCAGTTTTATTGAATGATTATTTAGAAACAGAAACTGCTTATTTGACCAAAGCAACGACAACTAATTTAACCAATTGCATCGTATACGGTTCTAACAGTACTGAAATATCACTTGAAAAAAAAGGAGTTTCGTTCACAACAAATTTTTCTAATTGCTTGTTTAAAGTTTTCGATCAAAGTTCAGCTTTAGCAAACAATCCTTTGTATGACAGCATTCGTTTGGAGCAAAATGGAAACAAGAAAAACCTAAATCCAAAATTTAAAAATATTGCTAAAAATCAAATGTGGCCAACCGAGAATTTATTTGCGGTAATTCCTCCTGCAAGTTCGAGTCCATTTGACATACTCAATAAACCAAGAAATGCTTCCAATACCAATATTGGAGCGTATCAGTTTATAGCGAATTAAAAGAAAGCCCAATCGGGCTTTTTTTATTATTAAATTGTCGAAAACCCGTTAAAAACTATTTACAACTCCTTTTGTAGCTTTTAATTTTTAAACTAAATTTGCATACACAACAAAAGGGCAATTCTTAATTTTGTCACTTACAACATAACAATAAAATGATTCACTTTTTCGGAAACGAAAGCGCTGTTGTTTTTGCCGTTCAATCGAGTGAAAACCAACTTTCAGCAGAAACTATTTCTAAGTTAAATTGGCTTTTTGGTAACGCAATAAAAATAGAAAAATCCGTCGTTGCGGATTTTTTTGTAGGTCCAAGAGCAGCAATGGTAACTCCTTGGAGTACTAATGCAGTTGAAATTACTCAAAATATGGGTATTTCTGGTATCATTCGAATTGAAGAATTTGAGAAGGTAACAGCAGATTTCAACCAATTTGACCCAATGCTTTCGCAAAAATACTCGGAGTTAAACCAAGATTTATTTACAATAAATATTGAGCCTGAAGCTATTTTAGAAATTGAAGATATAGCTCAATACAACCAACAAGAAGGTTTGGCATTAAGCGCTGAGGAAGTGGACTATTTAGAAAACCTTTCTAAAAAATTAAACCGAAAATTAACCGACTCAGAAGTATTTGGTTTTTCTCAGGTAAATTCAGAACATTGCCGTCACAAAATTTTCAATGGAACTTTTGTAATTGATGGCGTTGAAAAACCAAGTTCATTATTCAAATTAATTAAGAAAACATCAGCGGAAAATCCGAATGATATTGTTTCTGCATATAAAGATAATGTTGCCTTTATTAAAGGTCCAAAAGTGGAGCAATTTGCACCAAAAAGTGCAGACCAACCCGATTATTACACTAAAAAAGAATTTGATTCGGTACTTTCCTTAAAAGCAGAAACACATAATTTCCCTACAACAGTTGAGCCTTTCAATGGAGCTGCAACCGGATCTGGAGGAGAAATTAGAGACCGACTAGCAGGTGGTCAAGGATCATTGCCTCTAGCAGGAACTGCGGTATACATGACTGCTTATTCAAGATTACAAAAAGATAGAAATTGGGAAAACGGAATGGCTGAAAGAAAATGGTTGTACCAAACTCCAATGGACATATTAATTAAAGCTTCTAATGGGGCTTCCGATTTTGGAAACAAATTTGGACAACCTTTAATTACTGGTTCGATTTTAACTTTCGAACACGAAGAAAACAATAGAAAATTAGGTTTCGATAAAGTAATCATGCAAGCTGGTGGAATTGGTTATGGAAAAGCGGCTCAAGCACAAAAACACGAACCAAAATCGGGTGATAAAATTGTAATTCTTGGTGGAGAAAATTACCGAATTGGTATGGGTGGAGCAGCCGTTTCTTCAGCTGATACCGGTGCTTTTGGATCGGGTATTGAATTGAATGCAATTCAAAGATCGAATCCTGAAATGCAAAAAAGAGCAGCCAATGCTATTCGTGGATTGGTAGAAAGTGATGAAAATCCTATTGTATCCATTCACGATCACGGCGCAGGAGGACATTTAAATTGTTTATCGGAACTGGTAGAAGCAACTGGTGGTTTGATTGATTTAGATAAATTACCTGTTGGCGACCCTACACTTTCTGCTAAAGAAATTATCGGTAACGAAAGTCAGGAACGAATGGGATTGGTTATTGGCCAAAAAAATATAGACACCCTACAACGAATAGCCGAAAGAGAGCGATCTCCAATGTATCAAGTGGGTGAAGTAACCGGAAATCATCGATTTACTTTTGAAAGCAATAAAACAGGTGCTAAACCAATGGATTTTGCACTTGAAGATATGTTTGGCAGTTCGCCAAAAACTATTATGGCCGATAAAACGGTGGTTAGAAACTACCATGAATTAAGCTATTCTCAAGAAAACCTTCCAAGTTATTTAGAGAATGTTTTAAAACTGGAAGCTGTTGCTTGTAAGGATTGGCTTACTAATAAAGTAGATCGTTGTGTGGGCGGAAAAGTAGCCAAACAACAATGCGCAGGTCCGTTACAACTTCCGTTAAATAATGTTGGGGTAATGGCACTAGATTACAAAGGAAAAGAAGGTATTGCAACAACCATTGGCCACGCTCCTATTTCGGCACTAATTGATCCAAAAGCAGGAAGTAGAAACGCCATTGGAGAAGCATTAAGCAATATTGTATTTGCACCATTGAAGGACAATTTAAGTAGTGTTTCCCTTTCGGCAAATTGGATGTGGGCTTGTAAAAATGAAGGCGAAGATGCTCGTTTGTATGAAGCTGTAGAAGCTTGCTCAGAATTTGCAATTGAATTAGGAATCAATATTCCAACAGGAAAAGATTCACTTTCAATGAAACAAAAATATCCAAATGATGAAGTAATCGCTCCAGGAACTGTAATTATTTCTGCCGCTGGTAATTGCTCTAACATAACAAAAGTTGTTGAACCGGTATTGCAACGCAAAGGTGGTTCTATCTACTATATTAATTTATCGCAAGATGAATTTAAATTAGGCGGAAGTTCGTTTGCCCAAACGCAAAATAAAATTGGTGAAGCAACCCCAACAATTAAAGATGCTGCCTTTTTCAAAAAAGCATTTAATACCATTCAAAACCTAATTAAAGATAGACAAATTGTTGCTGGTCATGATATTGGTAGCGGTGGATTGATCACTACATTATTAGAAATGTGTTTTGCAGATGTTAATTTGGGTGCAAAAATTGATTTCGATTCCTTAAATGAAAAAGACGTAATCAAATTATTATTTTCTGAAAATATTGGTGTAGTGCTTCAAGCGAAAGACGATGCTACATTTGAAAAAGCATTTGAAGGGATGAAAATTTTCAAAATAGGAACAATTACTGAAAGTGCTATTTTAGAAATTGGAAGTTGGAAATTAGATATAAATAACTACAGAAGAATTTGGTTTGAAACTTCTTATTTGTTAGATCAAAAACAATCTAGAAACAACAAGGCAACTGAACGCTTTGAGAATTTCGACAAACAAGTATTAGATTATAAATTCCCTTCACACTTTACCGGGAAAGCTCCAATTACGACTAATAAAGCGCGTCCTAAGGCTGCAATAATCAGAGAAAAAGGAAGTAACAGTGAGAGAGAAATGGCAAATGCCATGTATTTGGCCGGCTTTGATGTAAAAGATGTTCACATGACCGATTTAATTTCTGGAAGAGAAACCTTAGAAGACATTCAATTTATTGGTGCCGTTGGAGGCTTCTCCAATTCAGATGTATTGTGTTCTGCCAAAGGTTGGGCTGGTGCCTTTTTATATAATGAAAAAGCAAAAACTGCTTTACAAAATTTCTATAAAAGAGAAGATACTTTATCGGTGGGTATTTGTAATGGATGCCAATTGTTTATGGAATTGGAATTAATCAATCCTGAGCATGAAATTCATGGTAAAATGCACCATAATGATTCTCAAAAACACGAAAGTATATTTACTTCAGTAAAAGTTCAAGAGAACAATTCGGTTATGTTATCTACTTTAGCCGGAAGCACTTTAGGAGTTTGGGTTTCTCATGGTGAAGGTAAATTTAAATTACCTTACGAAGAAAGTCAATATCATATCGTTGCCAAATACGGTTATGAGGGTTATCCTGCAAATCCAAATGGATCGGATTACAACACCGCTATGTTGTGTGATAAAACGGGAAGACATTTAGTTATGATGCCACATATTGAGCGTTCTACTTTCCCATGGAACTGGGCGTATTATCCAACCGATAAAAAAGATGAAGTTTCTCCTTGGATTGAAGCATTTGTAAATGCTCGATTATGGATTGACGAGGTAAATTCTAAGTAATTTATTCTTCGAAATTTTCGTTCTTAAAGCCAATTAAATACAGTTTATTTTTGGCTCTAGTCATTGCGGTATACAACCAGCGAACATAATCCCTATCAATTCCGTCGGGAAGATACGGCTGTTCAATAAAAACAGTATCCCACTGCCCTCCCTGGCTTTTATGGCAAGTTATGGCATAGGAAAATTTGACTTGCAAACCATTAAAATATTCGTTGTTTTTTACTTTTTGAAACCTCGCATATTTTGAAGTCAAATGCTCATAATCTTTTTGAACTTCTTCATAAAGTGCATTCGATTGTTCGTAGGTTAATGAAGGAGATTCACTTTTTAGGGTATCTAAAATTAATACGGTTTCAAACGGAATCTGATTTGGATAATCGACCATTCGAATTTTAACTTTAGCAAAATTAAATCCGTATAATTCTTTGAAACTGTAAATTTCTAATACTTCAATGATGTCGCCATTGGCAATAAAACCGGCTTCATCTTTTTCTTTGAGCCAAAAATAATTATTTTTAACAACCATCAAATAATCACCTACAGACAAATCACTTTCTTTATCAAGAATTTTAAGTCGGATTTGTTCGTTATATTGATTGGCTCTTTTATTGGAACGGACAATAAATGCGGTATCTTCAATAGAATAATTACTATATGCCTGATTGATAGCATCTTGAACATCATATCCATCCGTTAAACGAACAATATCTTTGTACCCAGATAGTTTAAATTTAAAATCGGTAATAAAAGAATCTTTAAGCAATTCGCGTAATTCGGTTGCATTATATAAAATCCCTGAATCCAATTCTTGACGCATTACTTCATCCAATTCAATTGAATCTACTCGTTTGTCAAAACCAAGTTCTAAAATGTCGGTGTTTAAAGCGGGAGAAATATCTAAACTTACTGGAGGTAACTGCGCACTATCGCCCAATAAAATCATTTTACAATTATCACCACTGTATACATAGGATATCAAATCATCGAGTAGACTTCCATTTTCATACATTTTGCTTTCATTACTTTGGTCAGAAATCATAGAAGCTTCGTCAATGATAAATATGGTATTCTTGTGTTTATTTTGTTGCATGGTAAAGGTTACACCTCCTCCACTCGACTTTTTTGGATAATATATTTTTTTATGAATTGTAAATGCTGGCTTATTCGAATAATTTGCAATAACCTTTGCAGCTCTTCCCGTTGGGGCTAAAAGCACATATTTCTTATTAATTTCAATTAAATTATTTACAATGGTAGAAATTACAGTTGTTTTTCCGGTACCTGCATAACCCTTTAATACAAAAATCGAATCATTGGAAGGAGATTCTAAAAAGACAGCAATTTTTTGAAAAAATAAATCCTGTTTAACCGTTGGATTAAATGGAAAATTACTGGTTAATATGGAATAAAAATTCTTCAAAGGCTTATTAAATAAACAAGTTGTAAAGATAGAGGATAAAAAGCCAAATTCAATAACCAAATACTATCAATTGAAAAATATTGATTTTTTCTTCGTAAGTTTGCTTATTCAAAAAAGAAATATGTCGAGCAGTATTACTGATAAAAAATACAAAAAATTAGCTGTCCAAGTTGCCTTAGACGGATTGTCTTTTGGCATTTTTGATACCTTGAATAATACGCCTCTTCTATTAAAACAAGTTCCGTTCAACTCGATTCAACGAAGTGCGAAGATTGAAGACATCATGGAGGAGGTTTATCGTGACAATCCCGAATTGAAGCACCAGTATGATGAAATTGCTATTTTTCATAGTAATAATTTATCCACTTTTGTCCCAACGGCGCTATTTGATGAAGAATTCATTGGTAGTTACCTTCAATACAATACCAAAGTTTTTGAAACCGACTTTTTTACTTTTGATACATTAGAAAATTATGAGATGAACCATGTGTACATTCCGTATGTAAACATGAATAATTTTTTCATTGATCAATATGGTTCCTTTGATTACAAACACGCACATACCGTTTTGGTTTCTAGACTATTAGATTTGTCAAAAAACAAAGAGGAACGCAAAATGTTTATTCATATGAACGAAAATCATTTTGAAATCATTGTTGTTCAAAATCAAAAATTACTCTTGTTCAACTCTTTTGAATATAAAACCCCTGAAGATTTTATCTACTATATTTTGTTTACAGCAGAGCAATTACAACTTAATCCAGAAAACTTCAATTTAGAATTACTTGGAAACATTCAGGAGGATGATGTTTATTATAAAATTGCCTACCAATACATTAGAAATGTTACTTTACTGGATGTTTCAGAAAAAAAGAATACTTTTTCTGATGCAGAAAATAGATCCTTTTTTATCCTTTTGAACTCGTGAGAATCATATCGGGAAAATACAAAGGCCGAAGAATCACTGCCCCAAAAAATCTTCCGGTTAGACCCACAACCGACATGAGTAAAGAGGCATTATTTAATATCTTAAATAATCATTTTAGTTTTTCAGAATTAAAAATCTTAGACTTGTTTTCAGGGACAGGAAACATCAGCTACGAATTTGGATCCCGTGGTTGTGAGGACATTACATGCATAGACGGAGATATGGGCTGCGTGAATTTTATTAAAAAAACAGCCAAAGAATTCGACTTAAATATCACGGCAATAAAAAGTGATGTTTTTAAATTTTTAGAAAAACACAAATCCAGTTATGACATTATTTTTGCCGATCCTCCTTATGGAATGGAGCAAAAAGAATTCGAAAAACTAATTCTTCAAGTTTTTGAAAACGAATTACTTGACGAAGAAGGCATGTTGATTATTGAACATTCAAAGCATACCAAATTAGATCATTTAAAGCATTTTTCCTTTGAGAAAAATTATGGAGGTTCGGTATTTACCTTCTATGAATTTGATTTGGAAGAAGAAACTGAATAAAAAAGCAGACCTATAAGCCGGATTCTGTCACTGATAAATCAGCGCCTTATCATTTATCTAGGCTTGCAATTACTCACAAGCTCCATCTTTCTACCCTTCGACAACGGACGAGTAATCCTTAAATGCCGATATACTTGAAATTTCACCGCATAGAGTTTACCTGGTTTCACTACAGCATTACCTGTACCTGCTTTCTGTTGCACTTGTCCTAAGTTAATTTCTCAACCCGACGGGTGTTACCCGCTATGCTACTCTGTGGTGTCCGGACTTTCCTCTCTTCAATACTGAACAGCGATAAGGCGGTCTGCTCTGCAAAGATAGTTTATTAGATCTGAATATTATTCTAAAGAAAATTCTTTTCCATCTTCAGCAAGATGTACGTTCGAAAAAATAGTTTGGGCTTCCTGCTTAAATAATTCAACACTACTATATCGAGTGGAATAATGACCTAAAATTAGATTTTTTACTTGCGCTTTACTCGCAATTGTGGCTGCTTGCTTGGCTGTAGCATGCATTGTTTTTTCTGCCAATGCTGCTTCGCTTTCTAAAAAAGTACTTTCATGATACAAATAATCCGCATTTTGAATTATCGGGATAATGCTTTCATCGTATCGGGTATCACTGCAATATGCATAGGATTTTACTGGCAAAGGCGGAAATGATAATTCAGTATTTGGGATAACTGTTCCATCTTCCAGAGTGATGTCTCCGCCAAATTTTATTTTGTTAAAATATACTTTATCAATGTTGTAGTTTTCAATTGTTTCAAAATTTAATTTTCTTTCATTATTTTTTTCTTGAAACAAAAAACCATTGGTGTAAATTCGATGACTTAACGGAATAGTTTTAACAATTACTTTATCGTCTTCAAAAACGGTAACCGATTCTTTATCTGTTAATTCATGAAAGTAAAGATTGTAGCCCGAATACGAATCGGAAGCTCTTAATTGAAGAAGTATAATTTCTTTAATTCCTTTGGGGCCGTAAATATGCAAATCATTCTCGCGGTTTAACAACATAAAAGTAGATATCAAACCGATTAATCCATAAAAATGATCTCCATGTAAATGCGAAATAAAAATGTGATTAATTTTAGAAAACTTAATTTTGCTTTTACGTAATTGTACCTGAGTTCCTTCGGCACAATCAATTAAGAATACTCTATTTTTTATCTCTAAAACCTGTGAAGTTGGATTGGATAAAGTTCTGGGAGTGGCTGCATAACAACCTAAAATAGTTAGTTTCATAAGATTAAAACATTAAAAAAGTTAGAACTAACTACCGATTATTTATTCTTCGTTTTTGTTATTTTCAATTTTACCCAAGCGAATAACTTGAATAATTATATAAACCAATAAAGCAACGTTTACACCTAATTTGAAAAAATCAAATTCTTGCGTTTTAAAACCTTTAATTACACGACTCGCTAATAAATATGTAAGGATAAATAAAAAAGCTATGTAAATATAAAGCAGCATTTTATTGTTAATTTTCATGTAGTTGTAATTAAAATCCTAAATCACGCTCTATTTCTTCCATTTCAATAATATCATGTGCCTCTTGAATTGAAGGAACGACGGTTAATTGAGCTGGAACGGCATTAAAATCAATATCAGATGCTACTAAAACAAAAGATTTTTTTCCTTTTGTATGTAATTTCGATAAATCGGAAAACAATTTAATATCAGAAAGTTGCACATTTTTATCATGTGTTACATCTACAATTAAATTTTGATTTTTAAAAGATCCGTGTTCGTGTGTAAGTTTTTCAAAAAAATTTTGAATGGCTCCCTGAGTATCTCTTATAATGGTAGTATGTCCTTTTTGATCTACTTTCATCCTTGAATTGTTTACTGTTTAATTTTGGAAGCCAATAAATAAATTACCGCCATACGAATAGCCACTCCATTTTCTACTTGATCTAAAATTACCGATTGTTGCGAATCCGCTACATCAGAAGTAATCTCTACACCACGATTTATAGGACCTGGGTGCATGATGATAATTTCTTTATTTAAAGAATCTAATAAAGCTTTATCGACTCCATATTGTTGGGCATATTCTCTTGTAGAAGGGAAATAATTCACATCCATTCTTTCGTTTTGAACACGCAACATATTGGCTACATCACACCATTCAAGAGCTTTGCGAAGATTTGGTTCAATGGTAACACCAAGACTTTCAATGTATTTCGGAATTAATGTTTTTGGTCCACATACTTTCACTTCGGCACCTTGCATTTGCAAAGCATATATATTTGACAATGCAACACGAGAATGTAAAATGTCACCAACAATTACTATTTTTTTGCCTGCTACTTCTCCTAGTTTTTCTCTTATAGAAAAGCTATCTAATAAAGCTTGTGTAGGGTGCTCGTGAGCTCCATCCCCTGCATTAACTATACTTGCATTTACATTTTGTGAAAGAAAATAAGCAGCTCCAGGATTTGCATGACGCATCACAACCATATCCACTTTCATAGAAAGAATGTTATTTACTGTATCGATAAGAGTCTCCCCTTTTTTTACTGATGATTGTGCTGCCGAAAAACTAATTACATCTGCTGAAAGCCTTTTTTGCGCTAATTCAAATGATAATTTAGTTCGTGTGCTGTTTTCGAAAAATATATTAGCAATAGTAATGTCTCGTAAAGAAGGAACTTTTTTAATTGGTCTATTAATTACTTCCTTAAAATGATCGGCAGTTTCAAATATTAAATCAATATCTTCTTTAACAAGGTATTTAATTCCTAATAAATGGTTTACACTTAATTCTTTCATAATTATTCTTTAATCAAATAAACAGCATCTTCTCCTTCTTTCTCTTGCCAGCAAACTTTAACTTTCTCGCCATTAATTGCGTCTACTTGCCTGCCTCTATAATCAGGTTGAATTGGCAAATGGCGGCTAAACCTTCTATCAATTAAGGTTAGCAACTCAACTTCTATTGGGCGGCCAAATGATTGAATAGCAGTTAATGCAGCATTTATACTTCTTCCGGTATATAAAACATCGTCTATGAAGACAACTTTTTTATTTTCAACTAAGAAATCAATTTGGGTTTTGTTCGCTTCTAATGGCTTATCGCCTCTACGAAAATCATCTCTAAAAAAGGTAATATCCAAAAAACCTAAGGAAATGTTTTTTATCTGGTACTCGGTTTCTAGAATTTGCTGAATGCGTTGGGCTAAATATTTACCACGAGGTTGCAATCCAATTAGTACCGTATTTGAAAAATCAAGGTGTTTCTCGATTAACTGACAGGCCAAACGATTTAAGATGATAGTAACTTCTTTGGAAGTGAGCAATATTTTTTGACTCATAATGAAGCGTTGTTTGGTGTGTAAAAGTAATAAAAAAATAATAAATAGACCTAAAAAAAATCCTTTTACTAGAATAAAAGGATTTTAAAGATATAGAAACATTTGAAAATATAAATTATTTGTTAATCCAATTAACAATTTCAGTATCGGTAGGAAGTACCCTTGGTAGTACCACTTTTTCCAACTCTCCATTTTCATTGATTAAGTACTTTTGGAAATTCCACTCTACTTGACTGTCTTGCAATCCGTTTTTTGATTTTTGTGTCAAAAATTGGTAAACAGCACACATATCGGCTCCTTTAACCGAAACTTTTTCCATCATTGGAAAAGTAACTCCAT
>JBILNU010000047.1:0-13137 GCA_044374815.1 Flavobacterium sp. | reverse complement strand
CTAAAGATGATGTTGAATGTTCCGTCTGATTTTGCTCTACGAAGGTCTAAGAGCGTTTTAATGTTTGCCATAAAGGATAAATTATGGTCTTGGAATGCTATTTTGTGCAAACTATGTGCAAACTATTTTAACAAAAAAGACCTCACATTATTGTGAAGTCTTTTCTTTGTTGCTCCCCCTCTTGGGCTCGAACCAAGGACCCTCTGATTAACAGTCAGATGCTCTAACCAACTGAGCTAAGGAGGAAACTGTATTTTAAACTTTATTAAGAACTTTTTTGTGGCTTTTCCCTAATTACTTACTTAGTATTTGCGGGTTAAGCGGTTGCAAATATAAAGCGATTTTTATTTTTTGCAAACAAAAAGAGATAATTTTTTAATTTTTTTTATTTGCCTACAATCGCTTTGTAAATATCGTTTCCGTTTGCAAATAAAACCAAAGTGATAAGAAGTATAAAACCAACCATTTGCGCACGCTCTAAGAACTTGTCACTTGGTTTTTTACCCGATATCATTTCGTATAATAAAAACATCACATGGCCACCATCCAATGCCGGAATAGGCAATAAATTCATTACTCCCAACATGATAGAAAGTAACGCGGTAATATTCCAAAAGGCATACCAACTCCAACTGGATGGGAAAATGCTAAAGATAGCTCCAAAACCTCCCACACCTTTATAAGCGCCGGTACTTGGAGTGAAAATGGCTTTCAATTGTTTTCCGTAACTAGCCAATTCATTGGTTCCTCTTGTTAATCCCACCGAGATTGATTCAAAGAAACCAAACTCTTGTTTGTTGATTTTATATAAACCTAATTTTTCTAAATTATCATAAGGCAACATGGCTTGTTGTACATACAATTTGGCATCTTTGTTTACCGATAAAGTTACGGCAACTTCTTTTCCGTCTCTTTTTACGATTGCGGGAACTGTTTTTCCTTTAAAATTTTGGAAAATGGCAATGGCCTCATCTGCATAAGTAACCTTTTGACCGTTGCAGCTCGTAAGTACATCTTTTGGTTTTAAAACGTTTTTATTTGCCGATTCGCTAGGCACAGAACCAATTACAAAAGGCATTCTAAGGTTGATTAATGTCCCTCGCTCCGATTTCATTAATTGATCAATGAAATTCACCGGAACTTTAATACTCATTTCTTCTCCAGCACGATTGATCACTACCTCTTTAGCAAGAAATAATTCTTTATTAATGTCTTCAAATTTTACTACTTTATTTCCATCAATAGAAACGATTTTGTCTCCCGTTTTAAATCCAAGTTTTTCTACGGTAGGATTGTTTACCCAAATACCATCATTTACATTTTCATTGGCAATATATTGCTCGCCGTAGTAAAAGGTCATCCCAATATAAATGATAAAAGCCAAGATAAAATTCACGGTAACACCACCCAGCATGATGATTAATCGTTGCCATGCTGGTTTAGATCGAAATTCCCACGGTTGCGGTTCGCCTTGCATTTGATCGGTATCCATACTTTCATCAATCATTCCGGCAATTTTTACATAACCACCTAGAGGCAACCATCCAATTCCGTATTCGGTTTCTCCAATTTTCTTTTTCAATAATGAAAATTTCACATCAAAGAAAAGGTAGAATTTTTCTACTCGGGTTTTGAAAAGTTTAGAAGGAATGAAATGTCCTAATTCGTGAAGAACAATAAGTATTGATAAGCTCAGTATGAACTGTGATAGTTTAATTGCAAATTCCATTTTTGTAATTCAAAATTGTTATAAAAAGCAAAAGTAAGGTTTTCACCTTACTTTTTACTATATATATTGTTTGGGATTAATTTTTTATAATTTTTTTATGAAATTCCCCTTCCGATGTTTGGATGGTTACGGAATAAACTCCCGAAGATAAAGAACTTAAAGAAAATTCTAAATTGTTATTTTCAAGTACCAATTGGCCCAAATTATTATAAATTGCTACTTTTTGAAGTAAAACGGAACTCGGTAATTGCACATGCAGTTCATCTTTCACCGGATTTGGATACAAGGCGATAGCATTTTCTAATTGAAAAGTTTCATTTCCTAAAGTAATGGAGTTGTTCTTAGAAATTAGATGTTTATCTGGGTCAAATACTACGCTGGTGATTGGAAAATTTACTGGTAAAATAAAAACTTCTCCGTTTACAGTGTTATTTAAAACTAAATCCTGAACTTGTCCTGAGGCACCTTGAATTCGAATTGGCACCGGCATTTCAAAATAACTTACTGATGAATGCGATTGTGTTTGATTCACCGTAAAACGAGCTTGTCCTGCTCCCCAGTTTTGTGCCGTAATTGTATACGTTGGATACCCTTGTTTGTATACCCAATCATTAAAAAACTCGGTTAAATTACTTCCATAAACTGCCTCTAAATGCGATTTTAAATTGGCGGTAACTGCATATCCAAAGGCTAAACTAGGATCGGCAAGGTAATTTTTTAGGGCTTGAAAAAAGGCAGTATCTCCCATTTTAAAACGCAACATTTCTAACACCATCGCTCCTTTATTGTAGCTCAATCTGCTACTGAAAATACGGTTGACACTAGTAGCTTCTGTATCCGTTAAATAAACTGCTCCTGTAAGTTGGGAGGTAATATTATTTATCATATTGGTTTTGTCAGTTACAAACGCCGCATTTCCATCAAAATTTTCTATAACCAAAGAAGCTAAATAAGTAGCAAATCCTTCATTTAACCAAATGTCTTTCCAGGTACCACAAGTAATTTTATTGCCAAACCATTGGTGTCCCAATTCATGGGCAATTAAACTTCGACTAAAATTATTCATAAATGAAACCGTAGTATGTTCCATTCCGCCTCCCCATCCAAACTGTGCATGGCCATATTTTTCATTATGAAAGGGATAGATTTCAAATAAATTAGTAAATAAATCCATGATTAATGGAGTTTGATTCAACTGAGTTTGAACACCCGGCGTGAAATTTTCTGGATATATGTAATTTACAATCGGGAAAATATTTGGCGCGGTACCAGCTGTTTGTGAATAAACGGTATAATCAGTTACTGCGATACAAATTAAATAAGCCGGAATAGGATAACTGTGACGAAAATGAGTTGTTTTATTTGCACCATTAATAACAGGAGCTTCAGGTTCTACACCGTTAGATGCAGAAACATATTGGGATGGAGCAGTAATATAAACATCTATAGAATTAATTTTATCATTCAAATCTTGTTTGCACGGCCACCAATCTCTTGCTCCAAAAGGCTCAGATAATGTCCACAATACAGGAGTGTTGTTATGCACTGTAGCTGCAAATGAACCGAAACCGCCACTTGGAGGCACCCCCGAATAAATAATTTCCAATGTAGCAGCTGTACCAATTGCTTGTGTACCAGGAAGTGTAATAACTAATTCGTTTGCTCCATTTTCAGAATAAGTTAAATCTATTCCGTTTTTTTTAACAGAAGTAACCTCTAACTCATTTGCCATGTCAAAATAAATTGTATTCATATTGGCCAATGCAGTATAGGTTGTTGTGACTTTCCCAGAAATAAAATAAACAGCTGGATCTACTGTAAATTCCAGTTTATGATAGGTAATATCATAGTTTTGAGTATCTGGATTGGGAACAAATTGCATCAAGCTGCTTGCACTTTTCATTTCTGCAGAAGCTATTTTACATAGCGATTCTACTTCGTGTTGAGCTACAGCTGTTGTAATAGAAAAGTAAAAAAGAAGAAGTAGTAATTTTTTCATAAATCAAAAACATTTCTGCTAATGTACTAATAATAATTATTTTCAACAACTTAGTTTTTCTTAAAATATGGTTAAATAATTGAATACTAATTGGTTAACACTAAATCAAACTTTGCTAGTTTATTCTTTATTTAGAAAGCAATTTCTTAAATTTGCATTCTCATTAAAAATTAAGTCATGTTACAAATCGCGGTTATTAGAGAAAACAAAGAGAAAGTCATTGCTGCTTTAGCGAAAAAAAATATGGATGCTAAAGCTATTGTTGAAGAAGTAATTCAACTGGATGAAAATCGTAGAGCGGCACAAGTAGAGTTAGACACTACTTTATCAGAATCTAATAAATTATCCAAAGACATTGGCGCATTAATGAAAAACGGCGAAAAAGCAAAAGCCGAAATATTAAAACAAAAAACAGTTCAATTAAGAGACCAAGGAAAAGCAATATCTGAGAAAATCGAAAAATATGCTGCCGATTTACTTGAAAAAATGTACTTGCTTCCGAATCTCCCTGCCGATATAGTTCCTGTTGGAAAAACTGCCGAAGAAAATTTAAATGTTTTTGAAGAAGGTGCTTTGCCAAAATTGCACGAAGGTGCTTTGCCACACTGGGAATTGGTTAAAAAATACGACATCATCGATTTTGAATTAGGGGTTAAAATTACAGGTGCAGGGTTCCCAGTTTACAAAGGAAAAGGAGCCAAATTGCAGCGTGCTTTAATTTCTTATTTTTTAGATAAAAATACCGATGCCGGTTATTTTGAATACCAAGTTCCGCATTTAGTAAATGAAGCATCGGCCTATGGAACAGGGCAATTGCCAGATAAAGAGGGGCAAATGTACCACGATGCAACTGATGATTTGTATTTAATTCCAACGGCTGAAGTTCCGGTAACGAATATCTTTAGAGATGTTCTTTTTACCGAAAATGAATTGCCAATAAAATGCACCGGATATACTCCATGTTTTAGAAGAGAAGCAGGATCTTATGGCGCACACGTTCGCGGATTGAATCGTTTACATCAATTTGATAAAGTAGAGATTGTTCGAGTGGAGCACCCAGATAAATCGTATGAAGCTTTAGATGAAATGGTAGAGCATGTAAAAGACCTCCTTAGAGAATTGCAATTGCCTTACCGAGTTTTGCGTCTTTGTGGAGGCGACATGGGATTTGCTTCCGCTTTAACCTATGACTTTGAAGTATATTCTACCGCGCAAGAAAGATGGTTGGAAATATCTTCGGTTTCTAATTTTGAAACCTACCAAGCCAACCGATTAAAACTTCGGTACAAAGATAAAGACGGGAAAAATCAATTGGCGCATACCTTAAATGGAAGTTCATTAGCGCTACCTCGAGTTTTGGCCGGAATTTTAGAAAATTACCAAACACCTGATGGAATTGTAATTCCCGAAGTGTTGCGCAAGTATACCGGATTTGATATTATTAACTAATTGTTAATCTTACTAATAGGATGTACTAAATAAACAGAAATTGGTTTACTTTAGTACATTCTTTATTTAATGCCTCAACGAATGAAAAAAGCACTATTTCTTATTGGCTCGTTCTTTTTTTCGCTACTAGTTTGGTCTCAATCCGAACAGTTAGCGCAAAACTACATGGACCGAGGTGAATTTGAAAAAGCGCAAATTGCATATGAAGAATTGTTAAAAGCGCAACCTGGTAATTTTGTTTTTTTTCAAAAAACCATCGAATGCTATCAACAATTACAACAATTTGCAAAGGCTGAAAATGCCATTCAGGATCGAATTGATAAATACAAGCAAGGTAATTATTTAGTGGAACTTGGGTATAATTGTCAGTTACAGAAAAATACAGATAAAGCAAAAAGATACTACGAACAAGCGCTAGAAAAAATTAAAAAAGAACCCAACGAAGTTTATTTAATTGCCAATAGTTTTGAAAAAAAAACATTAATAGATTATGCCTTACAGGCCTATCAAACGGCATTAAGTGTACAGCCTAATTTTAATTTTAATTTTCAAATGGCGGTGCTTTACGGGCAAAAAGGTGATACCGAAAACATGATTGAAATGTTTTTGACAGAGTCTTATAAAACGCCACAAAATTTAGTGCCTATCCAATTTCAATTGGCCCGGTTTATTACAGAAGACAGCAACGAAACCTTCAATGAATCCTTAAAAAAGGCGTTATTAATTCGGGTTCAAAAAACACAAGATATTTTTTGGAACGAGTACTTGAGTTGGTTTTATGTTCAAATGAAAGAATACGGGAAAGCATTTATTCAGCAAAAGGCAATTTACAAACGCAACCCCGAATCGTTTTCAAATATTATAAATTTGGCACAGCTGGCTATTGAAGAAAAAGATACGGAAACGGCGAAAGAAATTTTGAATTTTGTTTTACTAAACACCAAAGATTTAGACCTTCAAATAAAATCCAATGCCTATTTGGTAGAGTTGAAAATTGCCAAAGCTACCCCGCAAGATTATCCAGCAATTTTACAAGAATTAAACACCTTATTGAAACAATATGGAGAAAGCCCCTATACTTTATCGTTATTAAAATTAAAGGCACATTTCTTAACTTTTAATTTAAAAGATTCTGAAGCTGGGAAAGCCTTGTTAAAAAGAGTTTTAGAAATGCCAATCAATCGTGATGAAACAGCAGAAATAAAAATGGAGTTGGCCGATATGTTGCTATTTGAAGAAAAATTCAATCAAGCCTTAATTTATTATTCCCAAATAGAATCGGATGCAAATAACAGTCCGATTGGGCAAGAAGCCAATTTAAAAATTGCTAAAACAAGTTACTATAAAGGCGATTTTAAGTGGGCCAACCACCAACTTGAAGTATTAAAATCAGCTTCCACTCAGTTAATCGCCAACGATGCATTGGATATGTTTTTATTGATTTCTGATAATACCGTTGAAGATTCAACACAAGTGGCTTTAAAGAAATTTTCGCGTGCGGATTATTTATTATTTCAGGATAAAAAACAAGATGCTTTGGCAGCATTTCAAGCTATTTTAAAAGAAAATAAGGGCGACGCCATAGAGCCAGTAACATTATTGCGAATTGGAAAAATTTACGAAAGTTTAGGCGATCCCGCATCGGCTTTAGCCAATTACAAACAAATTTTAGACAATTTCAAAGAGTGTATTTACATTGATGAAGCCTTGTTTTTTTCGGCAGAAATTTATTTTCAATTAAACGATGTTACTAATGCCCAACCGCTTTATGAAGATATTATCACCCACCACGAGGACAGTATTTATTATGTATCGGCTCAAAAGAAATACAGGAAACTCAGGGGAGACAAGGAGATTTAATTTTAACAAAGAAACAATGATTTTATATAATGTTACATGCAATATAGACACATCTATTCAGGCGCAATGGTTAAAGTGGATGCAAGAAAAACACATTCCAGAGATTTTGGCAACCGGTAAATTTACATCGGCAAGATTGGTGAAAGTTTTGGTAGAAGAAGATATGGGAGGCGTGACCTATGCCGCCCAGTATACAACTGATAGTAAAGCAACTTTGCAACGCTATTATGATGAGGATGCACCAAAATTTAGAGCAGAAGGGCATGCATTATTTGGAGATAAAATCGTTGCTTTTAGAACCGAACTGGAGTTTGTTTCTGAGTTTTTTCAATCGAATTAATACCACCCCAATGGATAAAGTAAAAGCAAAAAAGCACCTCGGACAACATTTTTTAATCGACGAATCTATCGCTAAGGCAATTGCTGATACTTTAAATTTAGTTGGATATCAATCTGTTTTAGAAATTGGTCCTGGAATGGGTGTATTGACAAAATACCTCATTGAAAAGCCAATAATTACCTACGCTATAGAGATTGACACCGAATCGGTGGTTTATTTGCAGGAAAATTATCCCGCTTTACGCGATAAAATCATCTCAAAGGATTTTTTAAAATTTGATTTAAACGAAATTTTCAAAGGCAAACAATTTGCCATTATTGGAAATTTCCCATACAATATTTCCACTCAAATTGTATTTCGAGTATTAGAATATCGCGCTCAAATTCCGGAATTTTCGGGTATGTTTCAAAAAGAAGTTGCCGAACGAATATGCTCAAAAAAGGGCAGTAAAGTGTATGGAATTTTGTCGGTATTGGCACAAGCATTTTATGAGGTGGAGTATTTATTTACGGTTGATGAAAATGTATTTAATCCTCCGCCTAAGGTAAAATCGGGGGTGATGCGCATGCGCAGAAAAGAAAATTATTTCTTGCCGTGTAGCGAAAAATTACTTTTTACGATTGTGAAAATGGCATTTCAGCAGCGTAGAAAAACCATGCGAAATAGTTTAAAATCACTAAATTTGTCCGATAATTTACGAGAAGATAGTATCTTTGACCTCAGACCAGAGCAATTATCGGTAGAGCAATTTATAGAACTAACCCAAAAAATAGAGGCCAATGCAGTTTAAAATCAGCAAAGAACTGTTAGTTCAAATAGAGCAACTTATTCATCAAAAAAACGACCAGGAATTGGAAGTTTTATTGAATGACTTGCACCATGCTGATATTGCTGAAATTTTCCATGAACTGGAAATAGAAGAAGCTACCTATATATTTAATATTTTAGATAGTGAAATAACTGCAGAGATTCTTTTAGAATTAGAAGAAGATCTACGAGAAAAAATTCTTCAAGGCCTTTCTGCAAAAGAAATTGCAGAAGAGCTGAATGAAATGGATACCGATGATGCTGCCGATATTATCTCGGAGTTATCACAAAGTAAAAAACAAGAGGTAATCTCTGAGCTTGAAGATGTTGAACACGCCAAAGACATTGTAGATTTATTACGCTACAACGAAGATGAAGCGGGGGGATTAATGGGAAAAGAATTGGTAAAAGTAAATGAAAACTGGAATGTGCTTACTTGCGTTAAAGAAATGCGAATTCAAGCCGAGCATGTTACTAGAGTTCATTCGATTTATGTGGTTGATGATGAAAATAGATTGAAAGGGAGATTGTCTTTAAAAGATCTTTTAACGACCTCTACCAAAACCATGATTAGCAATGTGTATATCAAGAAAGTGGATTATGTAAAAGTAGATACTCCGAATGTTGAAGTTGCTCGAATTATGCAAAAATACGACTTGGAAGCAATTCCTGTTGTAGATGAATTAGGTCGATTAGTAGGCCGAATCACCATTGATGATATCGTAGATGTAATCAAGGAAGAAGCAGATAAAGATTACCAATTAGCAGCGGGTATCTCTCAAGATGTTGAAGCAGATGATAGCATTATTGAACTTACAAAAGCGCGTTTACCCTGGTTGGTCTTGGCGCTTTTAGGTGGTTTTATTAGTGTTAAAATGTTAGGTTTATTTGAAGGAGCCATGTTAAAACACGGAGAATTATTTTTCTTCACGCCTCTTATAGCAGCTATGGCAGGTAATGTGGGGGTTCAATCTTCTGCAATTATTGTTCAAGGCTTAGCCAATCATTCTATTAGTGGATCTATCTTTAATAGGTTATTAAAGGAAATAAGTCTGAGCTTATTAAATGGCTCTTTACTTGCAATTATACTATTTGTTGGAAGTCATTTTTTACTGGGAGTGAACCCAAAAATAGGAATGATAGTAACTGTAGCTCTAATTTCTGTAATTATTATAGCTTCTTTATTAGGAACTTTTATTCCGCTTATTTTAAATAAATTTGGGATTGACCCTGCACTTGCTACTGGTCCTTTTATTACTACAAGTAATGATATTTGCGGAATTTTGATTTACTTTTCAATCGCAAAATTGATTCTTGGATTCTAATTTTTTTTTACTTTAAAAAGAATTAATCCAATCTTGAATCAATTGTACTCCCAAATCATGTCGTACCGTTCTGCCAATTGGAGGCATCATGTAGAAATTATCCGTTTCAGTTTGAACACGATAAAATAATATAGATTGTCCCACATTTCCTGGCTGTACAATTCTGCCATTGTAGCCCGCAAGATAATGCTGTGCAGCAACCCCAAGACCCATTTGAGTCGGATCTGCAGTTTGGTCAAAACTAAATCTTAAGTCAAATACATCGGCTTCGCCACCATCAAAATGACAATGCGCGCAATTTATATCAAAATACGAACGTACTCTTAAATCCAAAGGTTTAGAGGTGTCTTTATAATCTACAACAGATACAATTTGTGCAGGTAAATTATTTTCTAGATAACCGTATTCGATCCATTTAGTCAATTGATTTTTGGATCCTTCCGAAAAGGTGTAATTACTATTTAAATTTTGAGGTTTTATTCCCAATGGGAATCGTGCTCCGTTAATAAAACCATGGCATCTTTTGCAATCGGTTTCAGTAGAAGGAATTTTATAGTTAATGGTTCTTAAAGAATTAAACTCGTCGGTCCAGGTGATGGAAGTTTGTGAGCCTTGATTTTGCAAAAAAGCTTCTGTTTGTTGATTATTCCATACATACTCTGCAAAAATCCAACCCGTTTCTTTTTTGATCATTAATCTAGTTTCAATGATTCGGGTTGTATTGTTAGGAGCAACATGATTGTAGTAAAATATTTTTATAAGTACCGATCCAATAGGTAAATTCAAAATATTCGCATCACCCTGATAATTCGCTTTTAAACCGTTTGGGATCCATACGAAACGTTTTTTTTCTGCATAGTCTGTAAATAATTCGCTGGTGGGTTTGTATGGTAAAACCCCATAGGCAGGAGACATATTTTTTAAATCACCTTCAAAAAATTTATAATCAGATAATTTAGGATAGGGAACTTGTGTTAAGTCAACTACAACAGGAGATGAAGGCACAGGAACATAATCGTCGCTAGAGCTACATGAAAAAAGAATCGATAGAACTCCGAAAAAAAGTAAAACCCGATATCTTTTTAATTGTTTCATTTTTTAAAACGAAGTATTGAGAGACAAAGCTAAACCAGAACTTTCTGGTACAAATCTACACACTCCACCTACACACACTAATCCACCTCTTTGACGGCCATAGTTTAAAGCAATTCGGGTAGCTTTTTTTCTAAAAGCGCCACCAACATTATAATAATGATTACGCAAAAAATCGGTGTCATTTCCATAATTATATAAATCGGATACGAAAAAAGAAAGTTTAGAATTCAGGTTCATTTCTACAGTTCCCCCAGCCCAATTTTTCTTGTCTTGATCTGCCCATAAATGTTCTCCAACCACTCGTATTGATTTTGTAGCGTTAAATTTATAGGTTGCTTCTGCAGCAACAATATTTGCAGTTACCTCTCCAGAGGTTTCTTGAATCATTTTTTTATTGTAATATTGGTTGCTGTAGCTTAAAATAGTTTGCCATTTAGAATTCCATTTTTTGGTTAGTTCCAAATTATAGTCGGTGAAATATCTTTTTCCAAAGCCTAGAAAATCGGTTTTATAATCTTGGGGGTTGTAAATGTAAAAGGTTCCACTTAGTGCATTCCAATTTGAAAAATTAAAAGCCAACTTCATCCCGTTTTTACCACCTAATGCAGTTCCTTTTTTGAAGTCATAAAATAAATCAATTTGTCCCCCAATTTCACCCGCTTTAACTAAATCTTTATCGGCAAGAATTACATTTGGTTGCGCCTGGTACACATAAATATTTGCCAAATTATAATGATTTTGTTTGGTTAAACTCGGAATAAAATTCATGATTCGGTCGTTAAATGAATTTCCTTTTGCACCTCTTTCCGAAAAGAACCCCATATTTTCCAGTCTTCTAAAGGTTCCGTCAATACCAAATCCCTTTTTAGAATAACCTAAATTAAGTAACAAGGCACTTCCTGGTTTAATTAAATTATTGTCAATTTGTTCGGTTACTTGAACAACCGCATCCTCTGATTTGTAATCAAACTCAGTTGAAAGATAAAAAGAATTATGTGCTAAACTTAATCTTCCAGCATAAGCGTTTGTCAAACTGTTGAATTTAGGATTTTCGATATCAGTTTTTTCATCTCTGCCTACATAAGTTAAACCCATACTTAGGGTGGTAGTATCAAATTTAAATAAATCCGAAATTGTAATTTCAGTATCTAAACCATAAATAGTACTATTTGCCACATCAAAACCAGTTCTTTGCTGTCCGTAAATGGATTTAAAAGTCAAAAATTTTGTTGGTTTATAAATAAGCCTACCACCTCTCAAAGCGTTATTTATTCCTAATGCTCGGTCTTCCCAGCTACGAAAAAGCAATCCACTGCCAAATTGTTCATAGAAATACCCCGCGGTAACATCTATTTTCTCTGTTTTATATTGAATGAAATAGGTAGCAACATCGGTCCCAATAAATTTTGGATTCAGGTTTAGTAAGGCATTTTTTTCATAGGCTTCTCCTTGAATACCAGCAGTCCAATTTTTATATTTAAAATTTACAAATAAATAACTATTGCTTCGTAAAGGATTTTCGGGCTGGCTTGTTGGGAGATTAAACTCATCCTTTAAACCTGTATCATTAAGATACCATTGCGAGTTGGATTCAAATCCTCCAAAGACATTTATTTTTTCTTTTTCTTGAGACAATAAAGCAAACGGAACTAATAGTAAAAGCAATTTATATAATCTCATAATTTTATAAAGTCTTCAATTTTTCAAATAAATCTAATTCATTTCCTGGAACATATCCATTTTGAATATGAACAATTTTATTGTTTTTAACTACAATGGTGTAAGGAATATTTACTATTGAAAGTGCTCTTTTAAAATCTTGATTGGTGTCCAACAAAATAGTGTATTCCCATTCTTTTCCGCTAACTAATGGTTTCACTCTTTTTTGAGTTCTAGTATCATCTGTTGCTACAGCAATTACCTCAAAGTTGATGGTTTTTTTCCATTCTGCTTGAATTTCGTTCATTTCATCTAGCTCATTTATACAAGGCGCACACCAACTAGCCCAAAATGAGAAAATATATAATTTGTCTTTTTCGGCAAAATCATTTTTTAAGGATATATTTTTTCCTTCAAGGGTAGAAAGATTTAAATCAGGCAAGTTCTTTTGTGAGTAGGAGTGCAATCCAACAATAAGAAATAACAGAAGGAATTTTTTCATAAAAACTATTTAACATACAAATTAATGAATAAAATGTATAGGATTAAAATTTATTTTGCTTAATTTGTATTTAGTTTATTGCATTATATATTAAAGTTATGAAAAAAATATATTTCTTTAGGTTATTAATTTGCTCTTTTTTGTTTTTATCTTGTTCTGACACAAATGTTGTTGAAAACAAGCCGGATCAAAGTTCGGCTGCACCAGCAATTCCTGGTAATTTTAAAAAACGAGTATTAATTGAAGATTACACCGGAACTTGGTGCGGTAACTGCACCCGCGTTTCCCATGCTATTGAAGAAGTTAAACTTCTAACAGATAAAGCGGTTACAGTAGCTATTCATAATGGGAATGATCCTTTCCATTTTGATG
>JBILNU010000134.1:0-3905 GCA_044374815.1 Flavobacterium sp. | reverse complement strand
CGATTCTGATTATGCAGTCTACAAAGAAAAAATGAATTATTATTTAATTGGTGGTTATGTTTTTGATTTAAACCCGAATTTGAAATTTAAACCAGCATTTCTTGGTAAAATGGTTCAAGGAGCACCAATTCAGGTGGACCTATCTGCAAATTTTTTATTCAATGATAAATTTGTTCTTGGAGCTGCCTGGAGATGGAGTGCTGCAGCAAGTTTGATGGCAGGTTTTCATGTTAGCGATGGACTATTTATTGGCTATGGCTATGACCTTGATACTACTAAACTAGCAAATTACAATTCAGGTTCGCATGAAGTCTTTTTGCGATTTGAGTTATTTAATAGTCAAAGCAGAATTGTTTCACCAAGATTTTTCTAAAAATAAATTATCATGATATTAACTATTTTTAAATTTTCAAAAAATATAATTGTGAAAAACCCAATTAAATTAACTCTAGTTATTTTTTGTTTGGCCTCTTTTACTATTTATTCTCAAAATACTAAAGAAATTAAAGCAGATAAAGCATTTGACAACTATAATTATATTTCTGCAATAAAGAATTATGAAAAGTTGATAGAAAACGGTAATAAATCACAAGATGTATTGCAAAAATTAGGAAATGCCTATTATTTCAAAGCAGATTTAGTAAATGCAGCAAAATGGTTCGGAGAATTATTTAGTTTCGGTCAATATATCGAGCCTGAATATTATTATCGTTACGCTCAATCATTAAAAGCTATAAAAGAATATGGCAAAGCCAATGATATTATGGCTAAATTTAATGAGATGAAAGGAACCGATTTAAGAGCTAAGTTAGCTAAAGCACAAGAAAATTATTTAGAGCATATTAAAAAGAACTCAGGGCGCTATGAGATTGAAAATGCTGGAATAAATTCAAAATTCTCTGATTATGGAAGTGCATTTTTTGATAATAAAATTGTATTTGCTTCGGCGAAAGACACCGGAAGTTTTACAAATAGACGCCATTCCTGGACAGGTGAAGGGTTCACTAATTTGTATAAAGCTGATATTGTTGCAGAAGGTTTATTAACTAATTCAAAAAAAATCGAATCTGGAATTAATACTAGAGTAAATGAATCTTCGCCTGTATTTACTAAAGACGGAAAAACGGTTTACTTTACAAGAAATAATTTTATTAAAGGTAAATTAAGTTCGGATGCCAATAAAACTTCACTTTTAAAATTATATCGAGCTACATTAATAGATGAAAAATGGACAAATATTCAAGAACTTTCATTTAATAGTGATAATTATAATGTCGCACATCCGGCTTTAAGTGCTGATGAACACACCCTGTTTTTTGCTTCAGATATGCCGGGAACTTTAGGTCAATCTGATATTTTCAAAATTGAAATTAAAGCTAATGGAAATTTTGGAGCTCCCACAAATTTAGGCTCTAAAATTAATACTGAAGGTAGAGAGACTTTTCCAATGTTTACAGAATCCGGAAATTTGTACTTTGCTTCAGATGGACATCCTGGTCTTGGTGGTTTAGATGTTTTTGTTTCTAAAATGAGTAAAGACGGAAGTTTTATAGATGTTACAAATGTTGGCGAGCCTGTAAATAGTTCATTTGATGATTTCGGATTTTTAATTAATGAAACAACAAATTATGGGTATGTAACTTCTAATCGCGAAGGTGGTATAGGAAGTGATGATATCTATAAGTTTAAAGAAATAAAAAAAATAATTATCAAATGTGAAAAAAATCTAGATGGAATTATTGTCGATAATGAATCTGGATTACCTATGAGTGATGTAAAAGTGGTTTTAATGAGTTCAGATAACCAACCGCTTAAAGAAACTAAAACAAACAAAGACGGAAAATTTGATTTTGGTTTGCAAGAATGCAATTCGGTATGTTATTTATTATCAAGTAAAGAAGGGTTTAATTCGAATCAATCTTCAACTATTAATATAAAAGAAGATGAAAGTAATTACCTTGAAATTCCTATGAAAAAAACCACAATAAATATTCATAAATCCGATAATTTGATGAAGTTGTACAGCATTAATCCAATACATTTTGATTTAAGTAAATATGCTATTCGTCCGGACGCAGAAGTGGAATTGAATAAAATATTTAATGTTTTACTACAATATCCCCAAATGGAATTAGATATTCGTTCGCATACTGATTGTCGTCAATCAACTGAAAAAAATAGAATTTTATCTCAAAATAGAGCTACTTCCACAATGAATTGGTTGATTAGTAAAGGAATAAATAAAGCAAGATTGACTGCCAAAGGGTATGGAGAATCCCAATTATTAAATAAATGTTCTGATGGTGTAAAATGTAGTGAGGAAGAACATCAAGCCAATAGAAGAAGTGAGTTTATTGTAACTAAAATATAATAGTTTAAGTTAAATTATTTTAAAAAAGCAGCTAAATCAATTAGCTGCTTTTTTAATTTATTTTTTATAATTTGAATTCATCGGTACTTTTTATATAAATTTATACCATTATTTAAAAATTCATTTACATGTTTCAATCAAAAATAAGTGGTTTAGGTTATTATGTTCCCGAGAATGTTGTAACTAACGATGATTTATCTAAAATAATGGATACTTCAGATGAATGGATTCAAGAACGAACCGGAATAAAAGAAAGAAGACATATCGTTAAAGGTGAAGACACAACCACTTCTATGGGAGTGAAAGCTGCTAAAATTGCAGTTGAAAGATCGGGACTAGAGCTTCAAGATATTGACTTTATTGTTTTTGCTACCATCTCTCCCGACTATTATTTTCCTGGTCCTGGAGTTGCACTTCAACACGAACTTGGATTAAAAACGGTGGGTGCTTTGGATATTAGAAATCAATGTTCGGGGTTTGTTTATGCACTTTCTGTTGCTGATCAATTCATAAAAACCGGAATGTATAAAAATATCTTAATTGTAGCGTCTGAGTTGCAATCATTGGGGTTAGACATGACCGATAGAGGTCGAGGAGTTTCCGTTATTTTTGGAGATGGTGCAGGAGCTGCTGTGGTAAGTCGGGAAGAAAATAGTAACAAGGGAATACTTTCAACGCATTTACATTCAGAAGGCGAACATGCAAAAGAGCTGTCTTTGCTAGCGCCAGGTATGGGTGGTAGATGGGTAACTGATATTTTAAAAGACAACAGCCCCGATGATGAAAGTTATTTTCCCTACATGAACGGTCAATTTGTTTTTAAAAATGCAGTGCTTCGTTTTTCCGAAGTGATAAATGAAGCACTTCAAGCTAATAATCTTCAAGTTTCAGATATAGATTTGTTGATTCCGCATCAAGCAAATTTGAGAATCTCTCAGTTTATTCAAAAAAAGTTTGATTTAGCAGACGATCAGGTGTTTAATAATATTCAAAAATACGGAAATACCACAGCGGCATCGATTCCAATTGCATTAACAGAAGCTTGGGAGCAAGGCAAAATTAAAGAGGGCGACACCATTGTTTTGGCTGCTTTTGGAAGTGGTTTTACCTGGGCAAGTGCAATAATAAAATGGTAAAAATAGTTTAAACTCGATTCAAAAGAATCGAGTTTTTTTTAATATTTGATTTTCGAACAATGTGTAATTTTGCTAATAAAATTCTATCTTTGCACCTTTAAAATACTACCATGTCATTACAAGATATCATTTCTCCGGTCATAATAAAAGCGGTTCAAGAACAGTTTGGAGTGTCAATTGAAAAAGTTGAATTTCAAGCGACTAGAAAGGACTTTGAAGGAGATATTACTTTGGTTATTTTTCCATTATTGAAATTTATCAAAGGAAACCCTGTTGATATTGGCACAAAAATCGGAACCTTTTTGGTTGAAAATGTAAATGAGGTTGAAAAATTTAATGTAGTTGCTGGGTTCTTAAATATTGTAATTTCTGATTCCTATTATCTTAATTTTTTCAAT
>JBILNU010000133.1:0-3925 GCA_044374815.1 Flavobacterium sp. | reverse complement strand
TTATCAAAAAACGGAACCATTAACATTCCAAATGTAGGAGAAGTTTTTGTGAGTGGCTTAACCTTTGATGCAGCAAAAAGTAAAATTCAAAAACAAGTAAGCCGAATTTACTCCACCGTTATTTCTGGAAATAGTAAATTATCTGTAAGTGTTTCTAATTACCGTTCGATATTAGTTACAATAATTGGAGCGCAACAATCAGGAAATTATCGTTTAAGTGCGATGAGCACTGTATATAATGCCCTACATGTTGCTGGTGGCCCTAGTGATATTGGTAGTTATCGAAAAATCGAATTGATCAGAAATAGTAAAGTCATACGCACAATTGATTTGTATCGTTTTTTATCAAAAGGAGATCAAAGTGATAATATTTCCTTAACAGATAATGATGTGATTCGTATACCAAGTTACGATGGAAGAATTACACTAGAAGGCGAAATAAAAAGACCTGGAATTTTTGAATTAGGAATTGGAGAAAATTTACAACAAATTATTACTTATGCATCAGGATTTACAGATAATGCTTATAAAAATAGAATCTTGGTCAAACAAAAAACAAGATCCGAGTTAAAAGTAACCGATTTAAATGAAAATAACTTTTCAACTTATGTTCCTAAAGCTGGTGATATAATAAGTGTAGATAAAATTTTAGATCGATACGAAAACAGAGTTCAAATTAAAGGAGCCGTTTTTCGTCCTGGAGAATACAGTTTACCACTTATTGGTTCAATGACCATTAAAGATTTAGTTCTTAAAGCCGACGGCGTTAAAGAAAATGTTTTTTTAAATAAAGCTTCTCTTATTCGACAAAAAGAAGATTTGACAAAAGAATATATTAGTTTCAATTTACAGGCTGCATTAAACGGTGATACTAGAGCCAATATGACACTTCAAAAAGAAGATATCGTTATGGTATTTTTCAACCAAGAATTATTGGATAGCTATAAAATTTCTATATCGGGTGAAGTTCGTAAACCTGGAACTTTTAACTTTGTGTCAGGAATGACATTGTATGATTTATTATTAGAATCTGAATATTTTACAAACATTGCTGCTAGCTCGGTTACGGTGTTTCGAATCAAAAAAGATGCAGCATATAACGCAAACGATCAAGAAAAAGTTATTTCATTCAATCTTTCAATAGATCCAAAAAATCCTGATTCGGCTTCTACATTTCTTATGGAAGCACAAGATAATGTTGTGGTGCGTCGTATTGCAACTTTTGAAACCCCACAAATGATTAACCTTAGCGGCGAAGTATTGTATCCAGGTGACTATGCTATTGTTAAAAAAGAAGAGCGTATTTTGGATTTTATTCAAAGATCAGGCGGATTAACAGACGAAGCGGATCAGGATGCGATAAAAGTAGTTCGAAATGAATTAATAATTCCTATTGATTGGAAAGCAATTAACCAAGATCCAGTTGGAACCCGAAATTTAATTTTGGAGCCTGGTGATTCAATACAAATCTCAAATAAAAGTTATACAGTTGCAGTAATTGGAGGAGTAATGTTTAATACCGAAGTTCCCTATAAAAAAGGAAAAGGAGTTAAATATTACCTAAACAACTCAGGAGGTGTAACTGACAAAGGTTGGCTAAAAAAAGTATATGTTGTAAATGCTAATGGATCAGCTATCACCAGCAGTTCCTTTTTTGGTATTCATAACTATCCTAAAGTACTGCCTGGAAGTAAAATAGTGGTGCCTGAAAAACCAGAAAGACAAAAAACCAGTACGGGTGAAATTGTTGGAATTTCAAGTGTATTGGCCAGTTTAGCTGGAATACTACTAGCCGTATTTAGATAAAAAAAGTCCCGTTAAATAACGGGACTTTTTTTATAATTAATTTAACTATTTTCCAATAGCTTGGTATTCAAAACCAATTTTACGAAGTTCATCAGCATTTAGAACATTTCTTCCGTCAAAAACAAAAGCTGGCTTTAGCATACTGTCATATATTTTTTGCCAATCATACTCTTTAAATTCATCCCACTCTGTTAACACTGCTATTGCGTGAGCGTTTTTACATGCCTCATAGGCATTATCGTTAGATATAATATATTTTGCATTTTGAGCTTGTGTTCTTGATTCTAAATAATTTAAATCAAATAATATTTGCTCATGACTAACTTTTGGATCAAATACAGAAATTGAAGCTTGTTCATTTATTAAATCATCGGCCACATAAATCGCAGCTGATTCTCTAGTATCATTAGTATCTTTTTTAAATGCCCATCCAAAGAATGCTATTTTCTTTCCCGATATGGTATTGTATAGTGTGCTTACAATATTTTTTGAAAACCTTCTTTTTTGATGGTCGTTCATAATAATTACTTGCTCCCAATAATCGGCTACTTCATTTAGACCAAATGATTTAGCAATATATACTAAGTTCAGTATGTCTTTTTGGAAACAAGATCCTCCAAAACCAACGGAAGCTTTCAAAAACTTAGGTCCTATTCTGCTATCCATTCCAATAGCTTTAGCTACTTCATTTACATCCGCTCCTGTTTTTTCACAAAGTTCAGAAATTGCATTTATTGAAGAAACGCGTTGCGCTAAAAAGGCATTTGCAGTCAATTTAGACAACTCAGACGACCAAATATTAGTTGTTAATATACGATCTTTTGGTACCCAGTTTGAATAAACATCCACTAAAGACTGAATTGCATTTTGCCCTTCAGGTGTAGTATCTCCACCTATCAAAACACGATCGGGATTGAAAAGATCTACAACCGCAGTTCCCTCTGCTAAAAACTCTGGATTAGATAATATTTGATAACGAACACCATTTCCAGTATTGGTTAAAATTTCTTTAATTGCACTTGCAGTTCGTACCGGAAGCGTTGATTTTTCAACAACAATTTTATCAGTTTTGGCTACTTTAGCAATTTGGCGTGCACATAATTCAATGTATTTCAAATCGGCAGCCATCCCTTTACCAGCACCATATGTCTTTGTTGGGGTATTCACCGAAATAAATATCATTTCAGCTTCATCAATAGCTTGTTCTACATTTGTTGAAAAAAACAAATTTTTTCCTATTGCTTCTTTAACCACAGCTGCTAAACCTGGCTCATAAATTGGTAATTCCTCTTCATTTTTACTGTTCCAAGCATTGATACGATTTTCATTAGTATCAACAACAGTAACTTTAATATTTGGGCACTTTTGAGCAATAACTGCCATAGTAGGCCCTCCAACATATCCAGCTCCAATACAACAAATGTTTGTAATTTTCATTTATTTTTTCGTTTATATATTCAAATTAACTCTATATTTTTTAGAGACTAATAAGGGGCAAAATTAAGATTTTATTTTATTCTCACTATCAATTTCCAACTAAATTAATATTATACTAAATTGTTAAAAAAAATAATGCTGTTTATTTGGTAAATTAACTATTAGTCAATGAATAAGGAACCCTTTGCAAAATACTTCTACCAAGAGTTACCTCATCTGCATATTCTAACTCGTCACCAACGGCAATACCACGTGCAATAGTTGAGGTTTTGACTGAAAAATCTTTGAGTTGTTTATAGAGATAAAAATTAGTGGTATCCCCCTCCATTGTTGAACTTAAAGCAAATATTATTTCCTCTACAGAACCCGATTTTACTTTATCTAATAAGGTGGCAATATTCAACTGACTCGGACCAATACCGTCAATAGGGGAAATTTTACCCCCCAATACATGATAAATCCCTTTAAACTGATTGGTGTTTTCAATAGCCATTACATCACGAATATCTTCCACAATGCAAATAATAGCATGATTTCGAGAAGAATTGGAGCAAATTTCACATTCTTCAATATCAGAAATATTGTGGCAATTTTTACAAAATTTAACCTCCTCGCGCATGGTTGTAAGTGACTGAGACAAATACTGTGTTTGTTCTAAAGGTTGTTTTAATAAATGCAAAAC
>JBILNU010000132.1:0-3950 GCA_044374815.1 Flavobacterium sp. | reverse complement strand
AATTTTTCTGAATTTTCGAACATACTGGTAGGGAGTAGCTTATATGCTTTGGTAGCTTTAGCCCATTTCATTCGCAGTGGAAGTTCCTGCGTTGATTTTACACTTGAAATGATAATTAATTTTCTGAGATTCAAATAACTTGCCATTTCTTGCACTAAAATTCCACCGAATGAAACGCCAATTAACACGGCATTTTCATGAACCACTTTTTCTGCCATTCGTTTAGCATAGGATGCCAATGTTTCTTTCTTTTCGGGTTGCACCCAATCCAATAGAAATACCTCAAAAGTAGTGCTCGGCAATTCTATTCGTTCAAAAATAGAGGAGCTTGCTGCCATTCCGGGCATGAAATAAACTGGGATACTATTCATAATTTAACTTAATTTCAGTGGGATTATCCATTAATTATTCCGAAATTTGCCTAAAATTAATCAATTAAAATAGAATTGGATTTGAACGAAGAAATAATTTTAGAAAAAATGGATATTAAAGACAATACCTTCGCTCGACAATTTGAGATCATGGTGGATGGAAAATTGCTTTCTCTTGAATATTCTTTTCAAGAAAAGAAAATTTTTCTAACTCGAATTAACCAACCTGATGGGTTTTCGGATGAAAATTTTCTAAATGATTTCTTGAAAAACATCATGGAAATTGCTTACGAACGCAAACTAAAAGTAGTTCCAATTTTACCAAAGATTGCACTATTCATTAGAAAAAATCCTACTTATAAAGACTTATTACCTCCGGGTATCAAAATATAATTCGTTTAAAAATCCCAAATCTGAATTCTGAATGCCATTTGAATCTTATAAATGGCGTTTGGAATTTTTTATTTAGTATTTTCTATATTTACCAAATGAATTTAGATGAACTCAATACTACTGTACTCTCTTTTTTTGAAACCATTGAAAAATATTATGGTTGCAAAACCGAAATCACCGAAGGATTATTTAGTGATCATCAAGATTTAGATCCCGAATTCACCACCTGGAATTTATCAAAATTTGATTTGATTCGTTCTGCTTACCGCAAATTAGGCGGCCGATTTATGCTGGAAGGCTCCAGCATGTATTATGAAATTTCGGGCGAGAGAATTATTGATTTTAAACAACCAGGACGGCACAAGTATGAATTTATTGAGCAATACAGTGAAACCGTTTTTCGAATAACTAAGATAAAGTTTGATTCGAAGTATTAATTCAAAAACTCCATTCGCACGCTACCGTCTTCATCAATGTGTGTAAGTCTTACTTGATGCAAGGTATTCACCAATTCGGGATTCCAAGGTGTTTTTACTTTCACATAATTTTCGGTAAACCCATGAATGTAACCTTCTTTATTCTCTCCTTCAAATAAAACCGTTCTATTTGTGCCGATTTGACTTTCATAAAAAGCACGGCGTTTTTTTACTGATAATCCTCTAAGCATTTTACTTCTTTTGGAACGCACATTCATAGGAACTACTCCGTCCATAGCAGCTGCTTCGGTATTGTCTCTCTCTGAATAAGTAAAAACATGCAAATAGGAAATCTCTAAATCGTTCAAAAAATGATAGGTTTCTAAAAAATCTTCATCGGTTTCACCTGGAAAACCTACAATAACATCTACACCAATACAAGCATGAGGCATTACCTCTTTAATTTTTGCTACTCGTTCGGAATAGACTTCACGCAAATAGCGGCGTTTCATTTTTTTAAGGATTTCATTGCTACCCGATTGCAACGGAATATGAAAGTGCGGCACAAAAGTGCGACTTTGAGAGACAAAATCTATGGTTTCATTTTTAAGCAAATTAGGTTCGATAGAGGAAATTCGCAAGCGCTCAATTCCTTCTACTTCATCCAATGCTTTTACTAAATCAAGAAAAGTATGTTCGTGTTTTTTATTACCAAATTCACCTTTTCCATAATCACCAATATTCACTCCGGTAAGTACAATTTCTTTTATTCCTTGCTGGGAAATCTCCGAGGCATTTTTCAATACATTTTCTAAAGCATCACTTCTAGAAATTCCTCTTGCCAATGGAATTGTGCAATAGGTACATTTATAATCACAACCGTCTTGCACTTTTAAGAACGCTCTTGTTCGATCTCCTATTGAATAACTTCCAACATAAAAATCGGCTTCTTCAATCTCACACGAATGCACTTCTCCCCGATCGTTTTTTGATAAATCATTAATATAATCGGTGATTTTAAATTTTTCGGTAGCACCAAGAACCAAGTCTACTCCATCTACAGCAACCAATTCTTCCGGCTTTAATTGCGCATAGCAACCCACAGCTGCGATGAATGCTTTGTCATTAAGCTTTGTGGCTTTTTTTACTATTTGCTTGAATTGTTTGTCAGCATTTTCAGTCACCGAGCAGGTATTTATTACATAAATATCGGCAACTTCTTCAAATTCAACTCGGTCAAATCCTTCGTTTTGAAAATTTCTCGCAATAGTAGAAGTTTCGGAGAAATTAAGTTTACACCCAAGGGTGTAGAATGCTACTTTCTTTTTGTTTTCCATAGGTAAACTCAATTAATGAAATCGTTGTCAAAAAATTGTGAGGGCAAAGATAATTTAATTTGAAGATTATTCAATTTGTAAATTTGAAAATCTACCTTATTTTAAATAAAAAATAGAATTAGTCTTTTCTGTATTTTTTTGTAAATTCGAAAACATGCTCTAAGATGGCCGCATCTAAATCCGTGAACTCTACATTTCTTCGAGCCATAGCGATTTTGGCTGTTTGAAAAGCCTTATTTGTTTGATACGTTGTAAATCCGGAAGCCCCACCCCAAGAAAAACTTGGAACAAAATTTCGGGGAAAACCAGATCCAAAAATATTGGCACTTACCCCAACCACAGTCCCGGTATTGAACATGGTATTGATTCCGCATTTACTGTGATCCCCCATCATTAATCCACAAAATTGAAGTCCGGTTTGCGCAAAATTCTCCGTTTCGTAACTCCACAATTTTACCGGTTCGTAATTGTTTTTTAGGTTGGAATTATTACTATCGGCACCTATATTACACCATTCTCCTAAAACCGAATTTCCTAAAAATCCATCGTGCCCTTTATTGGAATAACCAAAAAGCACCGAATTATTTACTTCCCCACCAATTACCGAATGCGGTCCCACAGTTGTTGCTCCATATACTTTGGTTGCCAATTTCACTCTTCCCGATTCGCATAAAGCAAATGGACCTCTAATTACAGAACCTTCCATAATCTCCGAATTGGCACCGATATAAATTGGTCCTGTGGATGCATTTAGGGTCACAAATTCCAGTTTAGCACCTTCTTCAATAAAAATATTTTCAGGAGCAATAACATTCACCGATTTGGGTATCGCTTGCGACTTTCTATCTGCGGTAAGCAACTCAAAATCTGCACGAATTGCAGCATCATTTTTAGAAAAAATATCCCAAGTATGCGCTACAGTAATCACTTCGTCTTGGTGTTCCATAATTTCATAGGTATCAAAATCTACTTCATCTTGCGTATCGGAAGTAAAAAAAGCAATAACCGTATCACCAGCAAATAGCGCTTGATTGGATTTTAGATTTTTTATTTTTTCTACCAAATTAGGATTCGGCAAAAATGAAGCATTAATCATTAGGTTGCTTTCCATTTCTACCATTGGATATTTTTCCGAAAGGTACTCTTCTGTCACTGTAGTGGTCGTATAACCTAGATATTTTTCCCATTTTTCTCTAATAGTTAATATACCTATTCGAATATCTGCAACCGGTCTTGTAAAAGTAAAAGGCAACAATGCTTCACGAACCGTTCCGTCAAAAAGTATGTAATTCATGGTAGAAGTTTAAAATTTAGGAGTAAAAAACCAAACTTGGAATTTAACTCAGTTCAAAAGTACGAACTTTTAATAAATAAAAAAACCTCCCATAAAATGGAAGGTCTTAATAAAATTTGAACACTTAAAAAAACTACTT
>JBILNU010000046.1:0-13799 GCA_044374815.1 Flavobacterium sp. | reverse complement strand
AATTTTGGTTGTTATTGCCTCTGTTTGTTATGCGATAAATGTGAATTTGATTAAGAAGTTACTTTCGGATGTAAAACCATTAAGTATTACTACAGGAAACTTTTTGGTGCTATTGGTTCCGGCATTACTTGTATTATTTTCTACTAATTTTATAGCTGTTTGTACCCTACCGCAAACCCAACATGCTATGTTATTTATCATAATACTTGGCATTGTAGGAACCGGAATTGCAAACATTTGTTTCTTTAAGTTAATTCAAATATCTTCACCGGTTTTTGCTTCTTCGGTAACTTATTTAATTCCAGTTGTGGCTTTCTTTTGGGGCTTATTAGATCATGAAATGCTCACTCCTTTACAGTTTTTTGGAGCCTTTGTGATTTTGATTGGGGTATATTTAGCCAACAAAAAATAATCATACAGTAAAAAAAAAGACCGTCAATACTGACGGTCTTTTTATATAAAATTGATTCTAATTATTGAAAATCAGCATCAGTTACCCCTTCGTTAATTTTAACATCGGTTATTTTAATTTCAATATCTCTTCCTTGAGACATAACAATATTGTGAGGGATTTTGATCCCTTTCACATCTTTATAATCTGTGAAACTAATTGTTGACGTCATTTTTTGTCCGTTTCTTTCAGAGGTAGAAGATGACATAACTTTTAGACCTGTTTTCACGTCATAGTATAAAATTGATTTTCCATTTTTAATTGCATAAGCATCGCTTCCATTTATTGGCTCAATTCCATCTAAAGTTACATCTGCTTTTTTAGACAATAATAATTCTTCAAATGTTGTAGCGGTTGCTTTTTTCTCTGCAAATTCTTCTGGAGTTAAATCTTTCTTTTGACCTTGAGCAGCTGAATAACCCGAAGTATCTCCAATTACTTGTTTATTCAATTCCATCATTCCAACTAATTCTAATTTAGTGAATGTTCTTCCTTTAGCATCTTTTTTAGAAGTATAAGAGAGTGGAGCTGGAGCACCTTCAATTTCTGATGAACCAGAAACAAATAGCGTTTTTACCCCTGCAACAGCTTTTGCACCACCAATTGCAGAAATATAAGAATCTAAAACAGTTTTAACCGTTACACCTGCAGGAGCTGGTTTTTTCATTTTAGGTTTTTCGGTTGGATTACCGAATTTGTCAAAATAGAAAATTGGAATTTTTAATTTCTCTAATCCCGGAATAACATCGGTACCTTTACCTGTAACTAGAATACGCATGTTGTCTGCTAGAACATATTTATTCATTACACGCATTACATCGTCTGCAGTTACGGCTTGAATGTTTTTAATGTAATTTTCGTAGAAATCGGCAGGTAAACCTTCGGTTTCTATGTTTAATGCATAACGAGCTACAGTTTGTGGTTTTTCAACTTGCATTACAAATCGACCTACATATCCTGCTTTTACATTGTTAAGCGCTTCATCGGTTACTTTTTCAGTTCTAATTCTTTTTATTTCTTTAATGAATTCCACTACAGCACTATCCGTAACCATGTTTCTAACTTGAGAATTGGCTTTAAATTTAGTTACAGTATATTTATTTACTCCAATGCTTGAGCGTGCACCATAAGTCCATCCGTGAGCTTCTCTCAAGTTCATGTTTAAGTAACTATTAAAGTCACCACCCAATACTTGATTTGCTACAATAACTGGGAAATAATCTGGATCAGATAATTTTAGACTTACCGAGTTTACCAAGGAAATTTCTGATTGCACTGCATTTGGCATATCCACAAAGTTGATTTGTGTATATTGAACATTTTTTGGGGCAGTGTAAGAAATATTAGGAGCACTTGCTTTTACCCAAGAGCCAAATAATTTTTCCACCATTTTTTTAGTTTCTTTGAATTTTACATCTCCAATTACTACTAAATAAGCATGCTCAGGAACAAAATAAGTTTCATAGTGTGATTTTACATCGGCAAGGGAAACATTATTAATAGTTTTTTCTGATAAATATTCTCCATCTGGATGTTCTTTTCCAAATACTAAAACATTCTCTACACGACCAGCAACTACCGGAACACTTTTTTCTTGTGTTTTTAAACCTTCAATTAATTTGTCTTTTTCTTTATCAAATTCTTCTTGAGTAAAGTTTGGGTTTAAAGCACCATCAGCCATTAACTCTAATATTCTTTTTGAATATTTAGAAAGTCCGCTTGCATAGGCCCCATTGGTACTAAAGTTGATGTCTGCACCTAAGAAATCTATTTCCTCATTAAAAGTATCTTTGGCAATTGCCATAGAGCCATTACCAATTAAACTACCTGTTAATTCATCAACTCCTTTTTTATCGCCTTCAGCATAAGGAGCAGTGTCAATAGATAAATTAAAAGAAACTCTAGGCAATTTATGATCTTCTACAACCAATACTTTTAAGCCATTTGGCATAGTAAATGATACTGGTTTTTTAATATTAATTGTAGGAGATGGTCCTGGTTTTGGTTGTGGTCTGTCTTGTGCTTGCATAGTAATAGTTAAAAACAAGCCCGATAATAATATAATTGATTTTCTCATTTTCTTATTAATTTATTTGTTTTGCTTTGCCGGTTCGCTTGGGCTCGAGTCAGCTTTATCTTTGGCAGGAATATAATCCAAAAGTAATCTTTGATTTGGATTTAAATATTTTTTTGCAACGGATCTAATTTCTTCCGGAGTAATAGAGTTATAAATATCTATTTCGGTATTGATTAAATTCACATCACCATATAATAAATAATAGGTTGCTAAATTATCTGCAATTCCTTCAACGCTTGAATTCCCACTTACGTAATTATTTTCGTATTTATTTTTTAATTTTTGAAGATCGGTAACAGAAATTAACTCGGTTTGTAATTTTACAATTTCCGCGTCTACTTCATTAATAATGTCTTTAGATGTAAACTCTCCTTGTGGCATTCCATAAAGAATGTAAGTTCCATAATCTTCTTGGTTGTAGCTAAAAGCACCTATTTGTAGCGCCATTTTTTTATCATCTACAATTTTCTTGTATAATTTTGAACTTTTACCATCGCTTAAATAAGTAGAAATAAAATCCAATACTCTAGCGTCTCTTGCTTTCATTGAAGGCGTTCTATAGGCAGCAACAACCATCGGTTTTTGAATGTTTGGATCTTCAAAAGTAGCATTGATAGGTTGTGTAATTGGATCTTCTACATACGTTTGACGCACAATAGCTGGTCCGCTTGGGATAGATCCAAAATATTTTTCAATCCATTCTTTTGTTTGTGTAGGATTGCTAATATCTCCTGCAACAATTAATACCGCATTGTTTGGAATATAAAACTTCTTGTTAAAAGCTTGAAACTCTTCTAATGTTGCAGCATCTAAGTGATCCATTGATCCAATAGTAGTCCATCGGTACGGATGTTTAGTAAACATTTGTTTTTTTACTTGCGGGATCAATTGCCCGTATGGACTGTTGTCATAACGCAATCTTTTTTCTTCTTTTACCACTTCATTTTGAGTATCTACTCCAATTTGGTTAATTACAGGATGCATCAATCGTTCTGATTCCATCCATAATCCTAATTCTAAATTGTTTGAAGGGAAAACTTCGTAGTAGTAAGTACGGTCTTCGGTAGTGTTGGCATTATTGGTTCCTCCATTAGAAGTTACAATTTTAAACCATTCGCCTCGTTTAATGTTTTCTGTTCCTTCAAATAAAAGGTGTTCAAAAAAGTGAGCGAAACCAGTACGATCTGGTTGTTCATCTTTAGCACCTACGTGGTACATAACCGAAGTTACTACAACTGGCGCTGATGGATCGTTATGCAAGATAACGTGCATTCCATTTGCTAAATCATATTCCTCAAAAGCAACCTTTTGGGCATGAGCTGTTCCTCCTAGCATAAGCATTAAACTTAAAGCGATTAAAGATTTTTTCATAAAACTATTATATAATTAGTTGATAGAGCAATAAGTATGTTTATTGCAAAAAAAGTTACACGAAGGTAAGTAAATTTTTACCGATAAATGAAAAACCGTGCTAAAAAAGAAATATCACTGCAAGTAATCTGATAATTTACAAAAAAACTTTTTAAAAATTGCGTTGGAAGTCTAATTTTTATTTATATATTTGCATCCTTAAAAAAATTAACTAAACAATTTGTTATGTACGCAATCGTAGAGATAGCAGGGCAACAATTTAAAGTAAGCAAAGACTTAAAGGTTTATGTTCACCGTTTATCTAATGAAGAAGGATCAAAAGTTTCTTTTGACAAAGTTCTTTTATTAGATGACAATGGAACTATCTCTTTAGGCGCCCCAGCTATAGAAGGTGCTTCAGTAGAAGCAAAAGTGTTACAACACTTAAAAGGTGATAAAGTAATCGTTTTCAAAAAGAAAAGAAGAAAAGGTTACAAAAAGAGAAACGGTCACCGTCAGTATTTAACACAAATCCTTATTGAAGGAATTAGTGCTACTGGTGGAAAGAAAGCAGCTCCTAAAAAAGAAGCAGCTCCTAAAGTTGAAAAAGTAGTAGAAGAAGTAGCAGCTCCTAAAAAAGCTAAAGCTCCTAAAGCTGAAAAAGCAACAGAAAAAGTAGCAGCTCCTAAAAAAGCTAAAAAAACAGATAGTCAAGAGTAATAACTTATAAAACCAAAACATCATGGCTCACAAGAAAGGTGTCGGTAGTTCGAAGAATGGTAGAGAATCACACTCAAAACGTTTAGGCGTTAAGATATATGGTGGTCAAGCTGCAATTGCTGGTAACATTATCGTAAGACAAAGAGGTTCAAAACATAATCCAGGAGAAAACGTATATATTAGTAAAGATCATACTTTACACGCTAGAGTTGATGGAATTGTTAAATTTCAGAAAAAAGCTGGCGATAAGTCGTTTGTTTCTATTATTCCTTTTGAAGCATAATCTAAATTATTTTAGATATAAAAAAACCCCGTTTTGAAAAGAACGGGGTTTTTATTTGGACTCAATTAGAAAAAATAAAACCATCCAGTAAGGATGGTTTTATTGTTATTCTTTCATTTTGAATGTATCCATAAACGCTGTAGTGTAATTTCCTGCAACATAATCTGGATCTTCCATTAATTGTCTGTGGAATGGAATGGTTGTTTTTATACCTTCGATATAAAATTCATCTAACGCACGCTTCATTTTGTTTATTGCCTCTTCTCTTGTTTGAGCCGTGGTAATTAATTTAGCAATCATGGAATCATAATTTGGCGGAATAGTATATCCTGCATATACGTGAGTATCTAATCGTACTCCGTGCCCCCCAGGCGAATGTAAAACGGTAATTTTACCCGGAGAAGGTCGAAAATCATTGTATGGATCTTCGGCGTTAATACGGCACTCTATTGCATGTAGATTTGGGAAGTAATTTTTTCCTGAAATTGGCACACCTGCAGCCACCAATATTTGTTCTCTAATTAAGTCATAATCTACAACTTGCTCAGTAATTGGGTGCTCTACTTGGATACGCGTATTCATTTCCATAAAGTAGAAATTTCTATGTTTATCAACTAAAAACTCTACTGTACCAGCTCCTTCATATTTAATATATTCTGCAGCTTTTACTGCAGCTTCTCCCATTTTATTTCTCAATTCATCGGTCATGAATGGAGATGGAGTTTCTTCAGTTAATTTTTGATGACGACGTTGTACTGAGCAATCTCTTTCAGACAAGTGACATGCTTTTCCATATGAATCTCCAACAACTTGAATTTCTATATGGCGCGGCTCTTCAATTAATTTTTCAAGATACATTCCGTCATTACCAAACGCAGCAGCCGATTCTTGACGCGCACCTTCCCATGCTTTAAGTAAGTCTTCTTGTTTCCATACAGCACGCATTCCTTTTCCACCACCACCAGCAGTTGCTTTAAGCATAACTGGGTAGCCAAATTCGCTAGCTAATTTTTCAGCTTGTTCATACGATTCTAAAATTCCAACAGATCCTGGTACACAAGGAACACCTGCTTCAATCATGGTAGCTTTAGCCGAAGCTTTGTCACCCATTCTATCAATCATTTCTGGTGCTGCCCCAATAAATTTGATTCCGTGTTCTTGGCATATTTTAGAAAACTTAGCGTTTTCTGATAAAAATCCATATCCAGGATGAATCGCATCTGCATTTGTAATTTCGGCAGCAGCAATAATATTAGGCATTTTTAAATATGATAAATTACTTGGTGCTGGACCGATACAAACCGCTTCGTCTGCAAATTTTACATGCAAACTTTCTGCATCAACAGTAGAATAAACCGCTACGGTCTTAATGCCCATTTCTTTGCAAGTTCTAATTACTCGCAAAGCAATTTCCCCTCTATTGGCTATTAATATTTTTTTAAACATATTTTTTTAATTAGATAATTAGACAATGTGTCAATTAGACAATTTATGAAGAAAGAAAACCTCTAACTTCTAACTTCTAACTTCTAACTTTTTATGAAGGATCTACTAAGAATAATGGTTGATCAAATTCTACAGGTGACATATCATCAACAAGAATTTTCACAATTTTACCTGAAATTTCAGCTTCAATTTCATTGAATAATTTCATTGCTTCTACAACACAAAGTACATCTCCTTTTGCAATTGCAGAACCCACTTCAATAAAAGCTGGTTTGTCTGGAGATGGTTTTCTGTAAAAAGTTCCAATCATAGGTGATTTAATAGTCACATATTTAGAATTATCCTCAGATGCTGCAGGAGCTGCTGGTGCTGCAGGAGCCGCAATTGGCGCAGGAGCTACAGCTTGTGGCATAGTCTGAGCCATAGGAGCTTGTTGTAAATAAGTGATTTCTGGAGAATTTCCTTCTAGCGTAGTTCTAATAGTAATCTTTACATCTCCTGTCTCTAATTTTACTTCTGCAACTCCAGAATTGGATACAAATTTAATTAGATTTTGAATTTCTTTTAAATCCATAATTAGTTGTTTTAGTTATAGTTTATTTTTTGTTATAAGCCCATTTAAGGTAAATAGAGCCCCATGTAAATCCACCGCCAAAAGCAGCAAAAATAAGGTTGTCCCCTTTTTTAAATTTATCTTCAAAATCACTTAGCAACAAAGGTAATGTTGCTGAAGTAGTATTTCCATATTTTTGAATATTTACCAATACTTTATCTTCTTCAAGGTTCATTCTAGAAGCAGTCGCGTCAATAATTCTTTTGTTTGCTTGATGCGCAATTAACCAATTCACATCCTCTTTAGTTAAATTATTACGTTGCATAATTTTTTCACTCACATCTGCCATTCCAGAAACTGCATATTTGAAAACCGTTTTTCCGTCTTGAAAAACAAAGTGTTGACTGTTTTCAACGGTTTCTTTAGAAGCAGGAAGTATAGAACCACCAGCATCAATTTTTAAATATTCTCTACCTATTCCGTCAGATCGAAGAAATTCATCTTGTAATCCTAATCCTTCATGGTTCGGTTCAAATAATACAGCCCCAGCACCATCTCCAAATATGATACAGGTTGCTCTATCGGTGTAATCAATAATTGATGACATTTTATCAGCACCAATTAATAAAACTTTTTTATATCTACCCGATTGAACATAGGCAGCAGCAGTTGACATACCGTAAAGAAAACTGGAACAAGCAGCTGATAAATCATATGCAAATGCATTTACAGCGCCAATTTGAGTTGCAACATATACTCCAGTTGTAGCAACGGGCATATCAGGAGTTGCGGTTGCCATAATTACTAAGTCAATTTCGGCAGGATCAACACCTCCTTTTTTTATTAAATCTTGAGCAGCTTTTATTGCTAAATAGGAAGTACCTTTTCCAGGCTCTTTAAGCAATCTTCTTTCTTTTATTCCGGTTCTCGTTGAAATCCACTCGTCATTAGTATCTACTAATGTTTCTAGGACTTCATTAGATAAAACGAAATCTGGAACATACCCACCGACAGCGGTAATTGCAGCTGTAATTGTATTCATGTTGTTGTTTTTGCGTCTCTTTAAATTTGAGGATTAAAAGAGGTGGAATTTACAAAAAAATATTTAGTTATAGACCAAAATTTACAAAAAACAAAAAACTCCCACAGAGTGAGAGTTTAAATGTAAATTTAAATATAGATTAAGCAACAGCCTCAGATTTATCAATAACTACTTGTCCTCTATAGTACATTTTACCTTCATGCCAATATGCTCTGTGGTATAAATGTGCTTCTCCTGTAATTGGACAAGTTGCAATGGTTGCTGCAGTTGCTTTATAATGTGTTCTTCTCTTGTCTCTTCTTGTTTTGGAGACTTTTCTCTTAGGATGTGCCATTTTACTATATTATTTATCCGTTAATAGTTGTTTTAATTTGTCCCATCTAGGGTCAATATTTTCTTCTTTTTTATTTTCTATTTTTTGTTCTTTAATCGTAAGTTCAGAAAGTTTCTTTAAAGCCTCTGTTTGAAGAGTCCCGTCTTTAATGCCAGGGTGAACTCTTTTATGTGGAACCGACAATACAATCATTTCATAAATATATTGTGCTATATCTATTTGATGCTCGCCGTGCGGAAGTACTAAAAGCTCTTCATTATCATCGTTGAATTCTTCTCCAAATGTTACAACTAATTTAATCTTTCCTTTGATTGGTAAATCAAAGATTTCATTAGTTAAATCACAAGGTACTGTAACAGTTCCTTTGTGCTTAAAGGAAAGCTCCAACATGGTGCTTTTTTTTTCTAAAATTACATTTACTTGAATAGCACAATTTTCATATTCGTGGTATTCAAATTTATCAAAGAACGCTTTATTGATTTGAAATTCAAATGGATGTTTTCCTAACTTTAATCCTATGAAAGGAATTAAAAATTCATTTGTAACTTTCATCATTTCATCAATTTGCCCTAGCTGAAGATTCAGCTTTGGGAGTGCAAAGATATAAATTAATTATAAATCTAAAAGACTTATCGGTATTTTTTTGAATATTACTTTTTTTCTTTCGTTTTTAAGGGATCTTTGGTCAATTCAACATACTCATTTCGTGCATGAAAAATATCTATTGCCAAATACACTGCTTCTTTAAAAGAACCAAAATCGGCTATACCCTTTCCTGCAATTTCATAAGCAGTTCCGTGGTCTGGGGAAGTTCTTATTTTATTTAACCCCGCAGTATAGTTTACCCCAAGTCCAAATGATAATGTTTTGAAAGGAATTAAACCTTGATCGTGATAGGAAGCTATAACTGCATCAAATTTTTCATATTGCCCACTCCCAAAAAATCCATCTGCCGGATAAGGTCCGAAAACAAAAATTCCTTTTTCAAATAACTTCTTGATAGTAGGTTTAATTACAGTCTCTTCTTCATTTCCAATAATGCCACTATCACCAGCGTGTGGATTTAATCCTAATACAGCAATTTTTGGTTTATTTATTTTGAAATCCTGTTTAAGAGATAAATTAATGGTTTCGATTTTTTGTGTAATTAGCTTCTCTGTTAAGTGTTTTGCAACATCATTAACCGGAACATGATCTGTGAGCAATCCAACTCTTAAATTGTCTTGAACCATGAACATTAAAGCATCTCCGCTTAATTCTTTGTCTAAATAATCGGTATGACCTGGAAATTTAAATTCATCCGATTGAATGTTATATTTGTTAATAGGAGCTGTCACTAGTACATCTACCAAACCTTCTTTCAAAGCTGCCGTAGCGGCCATAAATGATGTTATCGCATACTTTCCAACCGTTTCATCATTTTGACCAAAGTTTATATCAACACCTTCTCTCCAAACATTAAGCACATTAATCTTTCCTTTAATTAATTGGTCTATTCGATCAATTCCGTGAAGCGCCACTTCTGAATTTAAGTTTCTTTTAATAAACGAAACAATCTTCACATTTGCAAAAATTACAGGCGTGCAAAGCTCTAACATTCGAGTGTCCTCAAATGTTTTTAATATTACTTCGCTTCCAATACCGTTTAAATCTCCAATTGAAATTCCAACGATTATATTTTCTGCTTTTTTCATGTGGGTTGTTTCTTATTTATTGCTACTTTTGAAATGCAAATTTAGTAAAATAAAACGACAAATGTTTACAGGAATTATTGAAACGCTTGGAATTGTAAAAGGGCTTACGAAACAAGATGGAAACTTACATATTACTGTTAGTTGCCTACTTACAAGCGAATTGAAAATAGATCAAAGTGTCGCCCATAATGGCGTTTGTCTTACCGTTGTTTCTATAGAAAACAACAACTATACCGTTACCGCAATTCAAGAAACGATTGAAAAGACAAATGTGGGTGATTGGAAAGAAGGAGATTATATCAATTTAGAACGCGCTATGAAGCTTGGTGACCGACTTGACGGACATATTGTTCAAGGACATGTTGATCAAACAGGGTTTTGCAAATCAATAGAAGAAACAAACGGCAGTTGGCTATATACATTTTCCTATGATTCTAGCTTAAACAATATTACTATTGAAAAAGGTTCTATTACTGTAAATGGTGTTAGTTTAACGGTTGTTAATTCTTTGGTAAATGAATTTAGTGTTGCTATTATTCCGTATACCTACGAACATACCAATTTTCATAATTTTAATGTAGGAACAAAAGTAAACCTTGAATTTGATGTTATAGGGAAGTATGTTTCAAAATTACATTCACTAAAGTAATAAATAAATGTATAAAAAAAGCTTCAAGGTATTTGAAGCTTTTTTTATTTTAGTAAAGTGAAACTAGTTTTTTACTATTTTTTGAGTAAAATTCATTGAATCACTTGTTACTTTAAGAACATATATTCCAGATTGTAAATTATTTAGATTTAACGATTTTTCAACATTAATGTCTTCATTTTTATATTCAGAAACTAGTCTTCCATTAATATCAATTATTTGTATTGTAGCTTTTCCAATATAATTGTTAATTCTAATATTTAAGAATCCATTGGTAGGGTTAGGATACACTCTAAATAATTCCTGATTTTCAAAATAGTTTACACTTAAAATACAGTTTGGACCAGGAGCAGGTTCTGTGAAATCTTCAATTTGATCTTGACTGGAATTTGCGCTGCCTGAACTTGCATTAACACCTAATCCTCGTCTTGCGAATGTACTCCATATCATGCAATAATCTGCGCCTCCCGTAGTTGCTTGATCAGCTGCGATTAATGCATCTCTAGCTGAAACAAAAGTAGGATCACAACCATCTAATTTTATAGCATCTAGAACTAGACGCATAACTTTGTTATTACCACCAGTACCAGTGTAGATATTTGGATCGTAACCATATTTATCGATATAATTCCAAGCTAAGTCCCATAACATCACTGCCCAAATTGAACCCATTCCATGAACAGATGTAGTTTCAACCCCTTCTGCATTGGTAAAAAACTGATCGTTTGTATCTGCAAAAGTATGCGGATTTACAGCAAAATCAGTTGAATATCTATATTCTCTAATTCCAACTCCGTTAATTGCTTCGTTTTGTGCAAAAGTTCCAATTCCTCTAGCGTCGTTTCTTGTATCACCTGGTTTAATTTGCATCATAAGCCAAAACCAATCTGACCATCCTTCACCTTGTTGTTCAGCACTATTTAAACAATTTCCGGATAATCTTGTTGATATACCGTGACCATATTCGTGTGCAATAACTCCGTTATCAAAATCACCATCTGTATTTACAAATGCAGAAGATCGTTCTAACTTAACATTTACAGTTGATGTTGCCATTTTTGCAATAATTTCATCACCAACTACTTTAGACACACTTATTGCAGGAATTGTAATTGTGTTATCTGCTCCAGCCATTCCTACAATACCATCAACATTATTAACAATTATTGCTGCAATTGCACCAGCATTCTGTGCAGCTTTTACTTTGAATATAAAAGTACAATCGCCTCTTTTTATTACTGCTATTTTACCATTTAATGCAGCAGCATTAGTTATAGGCTGACAAGCATCTAGAACATCACCGTCACCATCATCTGCTAATACTAAATCCGCCACAATTCCATTAGGACTTAATGGGATAGGTACATTACCAGGATTAAATGAATTATCACGCGCTTCTTTACCTCCAGCTATTTCAGAAGGAGAATTTACTATAAAGAAAGGAGGTCCAACATCCCATAAATACATTTGCATTCTTGGTGATGATCCATCTGTTGGAGTAGAAAAATTAGCATTATTTAAATTTGGGGGACTTGCTTGAGAACCATCTTGAGCTTCTGCAATTACGAAATCTCCTTGTGAACCGCCACGGCTATAATTGTTTGCTTGAAAATTTTTGTTTGCTTCATTAAAACCATACTGATACCACAAATCATGCATTATATTATTCATGTAAAATAAATTTGTGTTTGCAGCATTTATATAAGTAGAAGCAATAACAGAATTTCCAGGATAAGGAAAGTCAAAAGTTAGATTTGGCCAAGCACCTGTTCCAGTAGGACTAGTTCCATTTGTAGTTGATGTAGTGTTTGTTCCTGCAAAATCATTTCTTGCCCATACATTGTTTCCTCTTGTAATATTATACCTCAATGAAGCAGTAGTACCGGCAAGAGAATTAGAATCATGCCAACCTTTGGGTGAAGCATTTGTTACAAATTCAGGGTTAGAAATTAACTGTCTAGAAGTGTGATTTGGACTTTCATAATTCCAAGGAATTACTCTGTAAGCTGTATTTCCAGGGTTTAATGCTAAAAAAGATTCACTTTTCTTAAACATAGTATTTGCAAATGAGATTCCTTTACTATTATGTTCGTGGTTGCATTTATTTGAACCAAAATTACATGAAATTACTAAATCTCTTTTAGTTAGAATTTTTCCATCTACTGCATCAATATCTATACTCCAAAGATGATTAGTGTCTTGAGTGTAAAATTCAAAACTCCAAGCAAGACGTAATGTGTTTACTCCAGTCAAAATGTAGTTTAATTTTGCCTTTGCTGGATCGTCGGTTAGCGCACCGTTTGTTAGCTTATAATTGTTGCCTTGAGAATCAATGATTTGAGCTGTAAATACATTTTCATTTAATTTAGTCAATACCTGAGAAAATGCATTAATAACAGATAAATTAGGAGTTACAGTATTAATTTTTTGACTAATATTATTTATAAATTCATCTCCACCATTAATGACTTTATCATCTTTGATCCAAAAGTTAGAATCAGAATTGTATATTTCAATACCTTGATATCTTTGTTTAACATGATAATTGTTTATCCCAGTACTTTCAGAACTAAAATCATTTACGATTACTAAATCGCTAATATCATTGGGCTGAACTTGAATTTTTGAACGATTTTCATTCAAATAATTTTTTATTTTCTCTAGTGGATTTTGGGAATATCCAATTATAGAAAATAAAAATAATAGTAATAACAGATAATTTTTTTTCATAATTAAAGTTTGTAGTTTTATAAAGAGCAACAAATCTAATTTATTTTTTAACAAATTGCAATTATTGAAACTGAAAATCAAAAAATTAACAATTTTATGCCGTAATTATTTTGTTGTATAGTACTGCTTTACCATCCGTTAATAAGGATACAAAATGGCAAATATGAAGTAATCGTTCATATGTACTTTCTTTTTTTACCAAATGTTTTTCGGGCAATATTTTTAATAATAAAGAATCATAATTGGTTTTGGCACCATCATAATCATTATTGTATGCCGTACAGAATTTATCTAATAAATTATTGATGATTTGATATCCTGTAAGCTCTTTTTCAATAACCTCTCTGCTTTGATAAATCTTCTTCACACTTAATTGAATGATGTCATCAATTTGTGCTTTGTATTTACTTTTATCCATTAATGCATAAGGAAATTCACCTTTTAAAATTGCTTCTTCATTTTCAATAAAT
>JBILNU010000045.1:0-13870 GCA_044374815.1 Flavobacterium sp. | reverse complement strand
GCCTATAAATCGTCACAGTACCGCGATGATGCTTTGTTTGAATTAGCAAACACTTATGTAGCCGAAAGCAAAACCGATTTGGCAATTAAAACGTACGATCAATTATTGTCAGAATATAAAAATGGTTCCTATGCTAGTAAAGCGATCTTAAAAGAAGGATTGGTTTATTACAATGCCAACAAAGATGAGTTGGCTATTGCCAAATTTAAAAAGGTGGCTGCCGATTTTCCTAAAACTCCCGAAGCATTAGAAGCGGTTACAACTGCTAGACTTATATATGTAGATAATGGAAAAGTAGATGAGTATGCTGCTTGGGTACGAACTTTGAATTTTGTAGAAGTATCGGATGCCGATTTAGATAATGATACCTATGAAGCGGCGGAGAAACAGTATTTGCAAAATAACACCAAGCAAGCTATATCTACATTAAGTGGTTATTTGGCTAAATTTCCAAAAGGGTTACATGCCTTGAAAGCAAACTTTTATTTGGCGCAATCTTATTATGCAGATGGTTTAGAAGCTAATGCAGTTCCAAATTATGAGTTTGTGATTGCTCAGCCAAAAAGTGAATATACTGAACAGGCTTTAGTGCGTTTATGTGAAATTAATTTAAAGAAAAATGATTTTGTAAAAGCAATTATCGTTTTGAATCGTTTAGAAACCGAAGCAGATTTCCCTCAGAATGTAACCTTTGCTCAAGCAAATTTAATGCGTTCCTATTACGAACAAAAGGATTATTTGAATGCAGTTGTTTATGCTGATAAAGTAATTGCCAACCCAAAAACAGATGATAAAATAAAAAGTGATGCTCAAATCATTGTTGCACGTTCTGCAATAAAAGCGAATGACGAAGTGAAAGCGCGTTATGCTTATTCTGTTTTATTGAAAATCGCAAAAGGAGAACTAGCAGCCGAAGCGTTGTATTATGATGCCTATTTCAAAAACAAAGATGGAAAATTTGCTGAATCAAATAAATCGGTTCAAAAATTAGCTAAAGATTATTCAGGGTATAAATTCTTTGGAGCGAAAGGGTTAGTAGTGATGGCAAAAAATTATTATGGTTTAAAAGATAGTTTTCAAGCTACAGCTATTTTAGATAGTGTTATCGAAAATTTCACTGATTTTCCTGAGGTAATTCAAGAGGCCCAAACCGAGTTGGATGCTATTAAAGCAGAGGAGAGTAAAACAAATTCTTCAATAGAAAATAAATAATTGTCACATAAGCATAGTAAAATGCTTCAAAAAATGATAAAAATATGAAAATCAATTTTCAACATAAAATCGCAATCCTAGTAATTCTTTTTGGTTTCCAATTAACTAGTGCGCAAAAAAAAGACGAAAATATTGGAACCGAAGTCGTAAATGTGGTTAAGGCTTATACGCCAACAATTTCGGATGCCTTTAAAGTGAAAGAAACGCCAGTTCTTAGCGATGATGATAATTCGAAAAAAGAAACAATACAATATTCCATTTTTTCATTTCCCGTGGCTTCTACTTTTGCTCCTGCAAAAGGAAAAGCGGCTGGGGTAGAGAACGGGGTAAAAGAGAAGTTGTTTAGCAATTATGCAACGTTTGCTGCCGGTAACTACGGAACTATTAATGCTGATTTATTCGCAACAAAAACATTAAAAAATGGTGATTATGTTGCCGCAATGTTACGTCATCTTTCTTCTCAAGGAGGAATTAAGGATGTCGTTTTAGATAACAATTTTTCAAACACCTCTTTGGATGCTACTTACGGCAGTAAATCAAACAAACTATCTTGGAATGGTGATTTAGGTTACCATCGTCAAGCTTACAATTGGTATGGATTGGATCCTGCTTTGTATGAAAATTTACTCCCAGCTGACAAGGATTTGTTTTTAGGTAAAATTAACCCGAAACAAGTATATCAAAATATATATTTAGGAGGAAGAGTAGCTTTGGCAACTGGAGTTTTTAAAGAGGTAACTTTTAAGTACGATCATTTTTCGGATAATTATGTTTCTGCAGAAAACCGATTTGTTGTGAAGCCAATTACTCAATTTGAAATTATGGATGTGAAATTAAAAACAAACTTTATTTTAGATTATGTAGGCGGAACTTTTCAAAAGGATTTTTACAATTCAACTTCTCTAAATTATGGATCTACATTATTTGGAGTTCAACCTACTTTTAATTATTTCAAAAAAGAACTATCAATTAATTTTGGAGTAGGAATATATTATAATTCATTAGCACAAACAGAAACTTCGGAAGCGAAAAGTAAAGTTTATATTTATCCAAATATTACAGGTTCACTTAATATAGTTGGAGATTTAATGATTGCTTATGCTGGGGCAGAGGGTGAGTTGAAACAAAATTCATATCAAGGGTTTGTGCAGGATAATTTTTTTGTATCGCCAACAATTGGTGTTGCGCCAACCGATCAAAAATATGATGTATATGTGGGTTTAAAAGGAAAATTAACCAATACGATTGGTTATAATGTTCGTGGTTCTTTTAAAAATGAAGACAATAAAGCTTTGTATAAAAACAATGCATACGACCCTTTAAATTCAAATGAATCGGGTTATTCCTTCGGGAATTCATTTGGAGTAATTTATGATAAGGTTAAAACACTTAGTTTCTTTGGAGAAATAAAAGCAGATTTTACAAAGAACTTTTCATTTGGTGTTAACTCAACTTTAAATAGTTATACAATTCAAGATGAACAAGAAGCGTGGAATCTTCCAGCAATTCAATTGAGTTCTTTTATTGATTATACTTTCAATTCAAAATGGTATGCCAATGCAAAAGTTTTTTTTGTTGGCCAAAGAAAGGATTTGATATCTGTACCCAGTTTAGCTGATGTATTTCCGCCAATTTATTATCAAGAAACAAAAATATTAAATGGTTATATTGATTTAAATGCTCAAGTTGGTTACAAGCACAATGAGCGATTGACTTTCTTTTTTAAAGGAAATAATTTGGCAAACCAAAACTACCAAAGATGGGTAAATTATCCTGTACAAGGAATTCAAGTGATGCTCGGCGCCAATTATAAATTTGATTTTTAGAATCACTTACAATAATATTAATAAAATTCCAAGAAATCTAACAATCTAAGAAGTCAATATGAAGCAACAAGTTTTGCAACGATACCATCAAATTCTTCAGGATCGTATAGATGTTTTTAGAGATATGATTTCGGGTTTAACTGAAGATGCGCAAAACGATGCCAAAGGATCTGCTGGTGATAAACATGAAACAGCACTTTCAATGATGCATTTGGAGCAAGAAAAACTCAACCATAAGTTAAAGGAAATTTTAGATCAAAAAGCCACATTAGATAAAATTGATCCGAACTCCAATCATAATAAGATTGCTCTTGGTAGTATGGTTCAAGCAAACGGTATGTTACTTTTTATTAGTGCCGCACTTCCTAAAATTAACATTGATCAATCAACAATTATTGCTGTTTCTCCACAATCGCCATTAGGAAGTAAATTGATGGGCAATTCAGAGGGTTTTACATTTGAAATTAATACGTCTCTATTCACCGTTGAAAAAGTTTTTTAATTGATTGTTTGAAAATTTTTGCTTATATTTAATAGAAAGCGATATCAAATAATCTTATGAAAAAATATATTTATTTAGTTGCGCTGCTTCTTGTTGGTTGCGCAAATACAAAAAAAATCAATAAAGAAAGCACTTCCCATAATCCATTGGAAGGTACTTGGATTTTGAAAAATATATTAATGGGTGATGCTTTGGATGTTTCTTGCGGATTTGTTAATGAAGGAAAGGTGCGAGAAATGACTATTACTTTTTCATCAGATAAAGTTGATTCTAAATTCAAACTTTATGGAAATTCTTCTGTGAATGATTTTTTTGGATCGTATTCGCTACTAAATTATAATGATACAATCCATTCTGGTAAATTGCTAATTCATCCATTGGCGGCTACTAAAATGGCTTCTTTTGATTCTTCATGGATGGCATGTGAAAACAGGTATCTTTCTAATTTAGAAAAAATGGAAGAATTTATAGTTTTAAATAATTGTTTGCAACTGATTCACTCAGTCAAAATTGTACCGAATCCAAGCAGTTCTTCAGTAGAATTCTATCAAACTATTTTGTATTTCGATAAAAAATAATCATTCCATTTTTTCGACTACTTTATTAAGGATTTATGTTAATAACTTGCACTATAAATTGCATAAAATGACTTTGTAATCCTTAGTGATTTAATATATTTGCGTGTTACACACAAATTACATTTTTTAGAATAAAATTATATGAGCGAAGAAATCAAAAAGAGCAATTATTCAGCAGATAGTATTCAGGCACTAGAAGGAATGGAGCACGTAAGAATGCGTCCTTCAATGTATATTGGAGATATAGGAGTAAGAGGTTTACATCACTTAGTTTATGAAGTTGTAGACAACTCTATTGATGAGGCAATGGGAGGTCATTGTGATACTATTGGAGTTACAATTAATGAAGACGGTTCGGTTACTGTAGAAGATAATGGTCGTGGTATTCCGGTTGATATGCATAAGAAAGAAGGAGTATCTGCGCTTGAGGTTGTAATGACCAAAATTGGAGCAGGAGGTAAATTCGATAAAGATTCTTATAAAGTATCAGGAGGACTTCACGGAGTTGGGGTTTCTGTAGTAAATGCTCTTTCAAGACATATGAAATCTACCGTTTATAGAGACGGTAAAATTTACGAGCAAGAATACGAAAGAGGAAAAGCAATTTATCCGGTTAAACAAGTAGGCGAAACTACCAAGAGAGGTACCATGCAAACTTTTTATCCTGATGATACCATTTTTACTCAAACTGTAGAGTTTGCATACGATACACTTTCTGCTAGAATGCGTGAACTTTCGTTCTTGAATAAAGGAATTCGAATCACATTTACAGATAGAAGAGAAGTTGATAAAGACGGAAATCACTTAAGTGAAGTTTTCTATTCTGAAGAAGGATTAAAAGAATACATCCGTTACTTAGATGGTAACCGTGAGCCAATTATTTCTCATGTGATTTCTATGGATCACGAAAAAGGAGAAATCCCGGTTGAGGTTGCTTTAATTTACAATACAAGTTACACCGAAAACATCTTTTCGTATGTAAATAATATCAATACGCACGAAGGAGGTACCCACTTACAAGGATTTAGAACGGGTTTAACTCGTTCGTTGAAAAAATACGCCGATGCTTCTGGAATGCTGGAAAAACTGAAATTTGAAATTTCAGGAGATGATTTCCGTGAAGGATTGACTGCAATTGTTTCAGTAAAAGTTTCGGAACCACAATTTGAAGGGCAAACAAAAACCAAACTTGGAAACAGAGAAGTTGTTTCTCCTGTGAGTCAGGCGGTAAGTGAAATGGTAGAAAATTATTTGGAAGAAAATCCAAATGATGCTCGTATCATTGTTCAAAAAGTAATCCTTGCAGCTCAAGCCCGTCACGCAGCTAAGAAAGCGCGTGAAATGGTTCAAAGAAAAACCGTACTTGGTGGCGGGGGATTGCCTGGTAAATTGTCAGATTGTTCTGAGCAAGATCCGGCAAGATGTGAAGTGTATCTTGTAGAGGGAGATTCTGCGGGAGGTACTGCAAAACAAGGTCGTGATAGAGCTTTTCAAGCAATTTTACCTTTAAGAGGTAAGATTTTGAATGTGGAAAAAGCAATGCATCACAAAGTTTTTGAAAATGAAGAAATACGAAATATTTTTACGGCTCTCGGAGTTACAATTGGAACTGCAGAAGACAGTAAAGCATTAAATCTTGAAAAATTAAGATACCACAAAGTGATCATCATGTGTGATGCCGATGTGGATGGAAGTCATATTGCAACTTTGATTCTTACATTCTTCTTTAGATTCATGAGAGAATTAATTGAGCAAGGACATATTTATATTGCTGCTCCTCCTTTATACTTAGTTAAAAAAGGAAATAAAAAAGAGTATGCTTGGAATGATGATCAACGTGACTTAGCTAACGAAAGAATGGGTGGAAATGCCGCAATCCAAAGATATAAAGGTCTAGGAGAGATGAACGCTGAGCAACTATGGGAAACTACAATGGATCCTAATTTTAGAACTTTGCGTCAAGTTACAATTGAAAGTCTTGCAGAAGCAGATCGTATTTTCTCTATGTTAATGGGAGATGAGGTGCCACCAAGAAGAGAATTTATTGAGAAAAACGCTGTATATGCGAATATTGATGCGTAACAGTTTATTTAAATATTTATTGATTTGGATATGTTTGATTTTTTCAAGTAAATCCTTTTCGCAATCACCCCAAGCACTTTCTAGAATTGGATTATTTTTGAATGATGGTGTAATGTATTCTGATAAATATATTACACCTGCAACAGATGCTGCAGTTTATCAATCTTCTTCAGGTTGGATGACTTCTCCCAAAAAAAGAAAATTATATGCGGTGACATTAGGAGTATATGGGAATGCATTTTTTGTTCCAAAAAGCGACCGAAATTTTGAAATAAGTAATTCTGATTTTTCTTTTTTTACCATTCAAGATTTAAGCGGAAATCCGGTTTCAACAACTTCAGGTCCAGTAACAATGCCAACTTCATTAGGAGGTCAAAGTCAATATTATTTAGTAGGACAACTAGATGATAATAACCAAATTATTATGGAGTCTCCTAACGGTGTAAATCAAGAATCTATTATTTATCCTTATTTGCAAGGATCAATTTCTTTATGGAAGGGTTTTGAATTTGCAGTAAAATATTCGTCCAAAGTAAACTTAAAAAGAGGAAATTATCAGGTTTATGGATTTGGATTAAAACACAATCTTAGTCAATATCTTTCGGGTTTAGAAAAACGAAAAATTAATTTAGCCGCATTAATTGCTTACTCTAAAGAAGATATCAGTTTTGATTTTATTGATCCAATAACAACATTTGGAACTCTAGGAATTAGTCAAATAAATGGTTTGGTTAGTACAACACAATTTCAAATTAGCATTTCTAAAGAATGGAAAAATTTTGAATTAATGTTTAGTTCTATTGTAAATAATAGTGATTTTAAGTACGAATTTGGAGGAGAAAAAGGAACTATAGACCAAGTAATTACGATTAATAATCAAACGGTTAGAGAAGAATTTAATAAAAGACTTGAAAGTATTTATAAAAATAAATACATAGGGTTAGCTGAAATTTCTGGTAGATATCAATTTAGCAAATTTTATGTGCAATCTTCAATTGCATTTGGTAAATTTGTAAACACAAATTTATCCGTTCAATACGAATTTTAATTTTTTATCAATATAACACAAAATAAAATGAAAGTTACCATTGTTGGGGCAGGAAATGTAGGTGCTACTTGCGCAGACGCCATTGCTTACAGAAGAATTGCGAGTGAAATCGTATTATTAGACATTAGAGAAGGTTTTGCAGAAGGAAAAGCTTTGGATATTATGCAAACCCAAACTACTTTAGGTTTCAATACTAAAATGGTGGGTAGTACTAATGATTATTCTAAAACTGCAGGAAGTGATGTAGTAGTGATTACATCTGGAATTCCTAGAAAGCCAGGAATGACAAGAGAAGAATTAATCGGAATTAATGCTGGAATTGTAAAAACAGTTGCAGAAAATTTATTAGCTCATTCTCCAAATGCAATTGTAGTTGTGGTTTCTAACCCAATGGATACAATGACTTACTTAACATTAAAAGCTACTGGTTTACCAAAAAACAGAATCATTGGAATGGGAGGAACTTTAGATAGTTCTCGTTTTAAAACGTATTTATCGTTAGCGTTAAATAAACCAGCAAATGATATTCAAGGAATGGTAATTGGTGGTCACGGAGATACAACTATGATTCCGTTAACACGATTAGCTTCTTATAATGGAGTGCCAGTTTCTCAATTCTTATCTGAAGAAGAATTAGCAAAAGTAGCTGCAGATACAATGGTTGGTGGAGCTACGCTAACTGCATTGTTAGGAACTTCTGCTTGGTATGCACCAGGTGCTTCTGTAGCGTTCTTAGTTGATGCTATTTTGAATGACCAAAAGAAAATGATTCCATGTTCGGTATATCTTGAAGGAGAATACGGCCAAAACGATATTTGTATTGGAGTTCCATGTATTATTGGGAAAAATGGTGTTGAGCAAATTGTAAACATTCAATTAAACGATGACGAAAAAGCGAAATTTGCTAAGAGTGCGGATGCAGTTAGAGCAATGAATGCTGATTTAAAATCGGTTTTATAATAAAATAAAAACTTTTATGTGAAAAAGACTGCTTTTTGCAGTCTTTTTTTTGATATTAATAGGTAAATAATTTGTTAATCTATCGGTAAATTATATATTTGCACGTTTATAAAAATGTGCAGTTGCTATTTTACCTCGATCACTTTTTGAAAATCAATAGTTTAATACTAATTCATTTGTTTTTATAAACACAATAAACCAAAAAATTAATTAATTTTTAGTAATAATGCAGAATAAAGGACTTATTAAATTTTTCGCAATTCTATTTGCATTGGTAAGTATTTACCAACTAACATTCACATTTGTTTCAAATGGAATTCAAAACGATGCTAAAGCTTTCGCTAAAGGAAATCAACAAAAAGAAGTTGATTACCTAAATGATTTGAAAAACAAAAATGTTTTCAGTTTGTTTGGATTGGTAGATTTTACTTATTCTGAAGTGAGTGGAAAACAAATCAATAAAGGTCTTGACCTTGAAGGAGGTATCAACGTGATACTTCAAATTTCAGTTAAAGATGTTTTGAAAGGTCTAGCAAACGATACTAAAAACCCAATATTTAACAAATCACTAGAAGATGCTAAATTGAATCAAAAAGGAAACCAATCCTATTTGGATGCCTTCTTTGAAGCTTTCGAAGCCAATTCAAAAGGAACTGTAAAATTAGCAGATCCAAGTATTTTTGCAAATAGAAATTTATCTGATCAGATCAATTTTAATATGACTGATGCACAAACTAAAAAAGTAATCATAAAAAAAGTTGATGAGTCTGTAGAAAGTGCATTTGAAGTATTAAGAAAACGTATCGATAAATTTGGTGTTACTCAACCAAACATCGCTAAATTAGGACAAACAGGAAGAATTCTTGTTGAATTACCAGGCGCTAAAGATGTAGATAGAATTAAACTTTTATTACAAAGAACGGCGCAACTAGAGTTTTGGGAAACATATAAAGTTGAAGAAATTGGTACCTTTTTAATTGCTGCTAATGATGCTTTGAAAAAATCAGAAACTGCAGCTCCAAAAGAAGTTAAAACCGCAGCAAAAGATTCATTAACTGCAATGTTAACTGATAAATCTAAAGATTCAGTTGCAGATAAAAAAGGAAATAACCCATTGTTAGACAAATTTGTTGCTCAAGGAGGAGGTCCGATCTTAGGTATAGTTTCTGTTAAAGATACAGCTAAAATTATTGGATATTTTAAAAGAGCTGATATTCGTGCTTTAATTCCTGCAGATAAAAGATTTGTGAAATTTGTTTGGGGAAAACCAACTTTTACTAAAGATGAGAAAACGGGTAAAGAATCTGAAACTTTTGAATTATATGCATTAAAAGGCAATAAAGACGATGCTGCACCATTGAGTGGTGGCGTAATTACAGATGCAAGAGATACCTTTGATCAATTAGGTAAACCAGCTGTTTCTATGCAAATGAATGGGCAAGGAGCAAAAAAATGGGAAGAATTAACTGGAAATGCATTTACAACTAAAGGTTATATAGCAATTGCATTAGACGATGTTGTTTATTCTGCACCTGGTGTATCCTCTGGTCCAATTGCTGGTGGTAGATCTGAAATTTCTGGAAACTTTGATATTGCAGAAACTAAAGATTTAGCAAATGTATTGCGTGCAGGTAAATTACCAGCAAGAGCAGAAATTATTCAATCGGAAGTAGTAGGACCATCTTTGGGAGAAAAAGCAATACATGCTGGATTTATTTCTTCTATTGTAGGATTCTTATTAGTATTCTTATGGATGATATTCTATTATGGTAGAGCGGGTTGGTATGCTAACATTGCTTTATTAGTTAACTTACTTTTCTTATTCGGAATCTTAGCAAGTTTAGGTGCAGTATTAACGTTACCTGGAATAGCTGGTATCGTATTAACATTGGGTACCGCTGTGGATGCGAACATTATTATCTACGAAAGAGCGAAAGAAGAACTTCGCGAAGGTAAAACTCTAGCCGATGCAGTAGTTACTTCATATGGTTGGAAAGGAGCAATGCGTTCTATTATTGATGCGAATGTTACTCACGTCTTAACTGGAGCTATCTTATTTATATTTGGTACAGGACCAATTCAAGGTTTTGCAACTACATTATTAATTGGTATTTTCACTTCTTTATTCACATCTATTTTTATTGCAAGAATATTTATTGATAAAGATGTTGCTAATAATAAAAATTTAACGTTCTCAACACCATTAACAAAAAACTGGTTTACAGGATTCCAATTTGATTTTGTTGGAATTAAAAAATGGACGTATTTATTCTCTTCTGCTGTAGTAGTGGTGAGTTTGTATTCTATTTTCTTCGGTAACGGTTTAGATCAAGGAGTCGATTTTGTTGGAGGAAGAACATTCCAAGTTAAATTTGAAAAAACAGTAGAACCAACTCAAGTTTCTGAAGAATTATCTAAAGAGTTTGGAACTGCTGTAGAAGCTAAAGTATTTGGTGATGCCGATCAATTAAAATTGACTACCAAATATAAAATTCAACAAGAAAGCGCTGGTGTAGATAAAGAAGTAAATGAAAAATTATTTAAAGTTTTAGGTAAATATTATACCAACATGACTTATGATAAATTCATTAATTCTTATGATGGAAAACAAGTTGGAGTATTACAAGCTTCTAAAGTAGGTGCTGCAATTTCGGAAGATATTAAAACAAATTCTTATTGGGCGGTTCTTGGTGCAATGTTAGTTGTTGGATTGTATTTAATAATCTCTTTCCGTAAATGGCAATATTCATTAGGTGCGATTGCTGCAGTGTTCCATGATGTAATTTTCGTATTGGGAATGTATTCATTATTGTACAAAATCATGCCTTTCCACATGGAAATGGACCAACATTTTATTGCTGCAATTTTAACAGTTATTGGATATTCTATGAACGATACCGTAATTGTATTTGATAGAATTCGTGAATACCTTGGCGGAAATTACAAAGGTCACTTTAAGGATGTGGTTAACGCTTCTATTAATAGTACTTTATCAAGAACATTAAATACTTCATTAATGATGATTTTAGTGTTATTAACTATGTTCTTATTTGGCGGTGAGTCAATCCGTGGATTTATCTTCGCTATGTTGGTAGGTATCATCGTCGGAACTTATTCATCATTATTTATTGCAACTCCTGTACTGGTTGATACGATGACAAAAGGTGATGTTGAAGATATTGAAGAAAGACACTTTAAATCATAATTTAGAAATTTCCAAAATAGATAAAAGCAGTAAACTAGTTTTACTGCTTTTTTTTATGAATTAAATATTCAATTAGGTTTAAATTTTAAAATAAAAAAATGCAAATTTGCATAATCAAAAAATAAACCATGCCAAAGATTTCAAATAAAGGAAAACAAATGCCAGAATCACCAATTCGTAAATTGGTGCCTTATGCAGATATTGCTAAGAAAAACGGAAATAAAGTATACCATTTAAACATTGGGCAACCGGATATAAAAACTCCCGAAGTTGCTATTAATGCTGTTAAAAATGCGGATATTAAAGTTTTAGAATACAGTCATTCGGCTGGATTTGAAAGTTACAGAGTTAAATTATCGGCTTATTATAAAACGCATGGGTTGCCAATAGATGTTACTGATATTATTATTACAACTGGTGGATCAGAAGCGCTTTTATTTGCTATGGGTAGCACTATGGATGTGGATGATGAAATTATTATTCCGGAGCCATTTTATGCCAATTATAATGGTTTTTCGGTTGCTTCAGGTGTAAATGTGGTACCCGTTATTTCTACAATAGATGATGGATTTGCTTTGCCTCCAATTTCTGCTTTTGAAGATTTGATTACTCCCAGAACTAAAGCGATACTGATTTGTAATCCAGGGAATCCTACCGGATATTTATATTCTGAAGAAGAGATGAATCAATTGGCTGCCTTAGTAAAAAAACACGATTTGTTTTTAATTGCCGATGAAGTATACCGTGAATTTATTTATGATGAAAAAGAAAAACATCATTCCGTTATGAATATTCCGGGAATAGAAGAAAATGCCATCATGATTGATTCGGTTTCAAAAAGATACAGCATGTGTGGTGCACGAATTGGTTGTATTGTTTCAAAAAATAAAGAAGTAATGGCAGCCGCTATGAAATTTGCGCAAGCGCGATTAAGTCCACCAACCTATGAGCAAATTGCTAGTGAAGCAGCTTTAGAAACGCCACAAAGTTATTTTGATGAAGTTATTGAAGAATACAAAGAACGCCGCGATGTATTAATTTCGGAGTTACAAAAAATTGATGGGGTGAAAGTTGGAACTCCAAAAGGGGCTTTTTACTGTATTGCACAATTACCCGTTGCCAATGCCGATGATTTTGCACAATGGTTATTGGAATCCTATAATTTAAATGGAGAAACAGTTATGGTAGCGCCTGCTGCCGGATTTTATTCAACACTAAATGTTGGTTTGAATGAGGTTCGAATTGCTTATGTATTGAAGAAAGAAGACCTGGTGCGATCTGTTCATATATTGAAAGAAGCACTTTCAGTTTACAATTCTAAATAATAACAAAAAAACAGCTTGAAATCCAAGCTGTTTTTTGTTAAAAATTTAACTTCTAGAATTTAAATCAATTCATTTTATTAATTTTGATTTTGACTAAATTGTAAAAAATGAAATTTATTTTATTTACAGTATTATTTTCATTATTCACAATGAAATCTTACAGCCAAAAAGTATATTCGGTTGACTATGAAAATCAAGCCGATGTTAAAGTTTATGTGGTAAAATATGAAAATCAAGCTGATTTAAAAGTTTTCAAAGAAGCCTATAGCAATCAAGCAACAAAAAATGAGGGAAGATGGTTTTTCGTAGATTATTCTAACCAATCAGATAAGAAAATATATTTTGTGAAATATGAAAATCAAGCCGATTTAAAAATATATTTTGTGAAGTATCAAAACCAAGCGGGTTGGAATAACAATTCCAAAAAGCATTTAATGTATTAATTACAATTCGTAAATTAGTAATCCGCTTCTAAATTTCGGTTCTATGTAGGTGCTTTTTGGCGGCATGATTAAATTATGGTCTGCCAATGATTTTATTTCCTTTACGTCGCTTGGAAATAGCATAAATCCAACTTCAAATTCTCCTTCGTCTACCAATTCCTTTAGGGTTAGAATTGATTGTTTCCCTGGAATGTATTCAATGCGTTCATCATTTCTTAAATCTTGAATCCCAAGTAGGGGTTGAAGGACTTTATCATATAAAATTTGAGCATCAAGGTTTTCTAAAATAGAAGGGTTTTTGGTTTCTTGTTTGTAAAATAAGGCATAAAAACAGCCGTCTAAATACATCCCAAATTCAAACTTTCCTTGTGGTTTCCACAATTCTTGTTCTTTTGATTTGATTATAAAATGAGAGGATAATTTCTCCAAAAAGTCTTCTTTGGAATTCCCATTTAAATCTCTAATTATCCTATTGAATTCAAATATTTTTACATTGCTTTCGGCAATTAAAAAACTCATAAAATAATTCAAATTAGCACTTCCAGAATTTTGGTATTGGTCAAATAGTAATTCTGCAGAAGCCGATCGATGGTGTCCATCTGCAATATATAATTCAGGTATTTTTTCAAATTGCTTTTGAATCCAATTAATTTCACTTTCAGAATCAATTTTCCAAAGCGTGTGTTTTT
>JBILNU010000044.1:0-13974 GCA_044374815.1 Flavobacterium sp. | reverse complement strand
AAATTTAGGAGTAAAAAACCAAACTTGGAATTTAACTCAGTTCAAAAGTACGAACTTTTAATAAATAAAAAAACCTCCCATAAAATGGAAGGTCTTAATAAAATTTGAACACTTAAAAAAACTACTTCGCTTTCTTAGCGTATTTGCTGTTGAATTTATCAATACGTCCTGCAGTATCGATAAGTTTAGATTTACCTGTGTAAAATGGGTGCGATGTTCTAGAAATCTCCATTTTATAAACTGGATATTCAACTCCTTCGTGAGTGATAGTTTCTTTAGTTTCAACTGTTGATTTAGTGATAAAAACATCTTCGTTTGACATGTCTTTAAAAGCAACTAATCTATAATTTTCTGGGTGAACTCCTTTTTTCATTTTGTAAATCTTTATTGGTTATGAAGTAGTTTATTCTGAAGCTTTAATTAAAAAGGTATGAATGCGCTACGACTTTTATTTTCTATTTTTAATAATTAAGAGTGCAAAAGTACAATTATTTTTTAATTAACAAACGATTGCCGCACTTTTTTTATTTGAAATATATAATATATCATAATTATGGAATTAGTATATTTGTAGATTAATTTTAATTTGTGCAAAATGGAAAATAAAGTTACTCCATCTAAATCCGGAATTACTCTTGGAGTATTATTCGGTTTAATAATGGTATTACAATTTGTAATTACCTTCATTATAGGTATTGAAAAATTGGCAGGTAGTAGTTTTGGAATAATAATTAACCTGTTAAACTATTTAATTCTCCCAATTGTTTTTATCTATTTGGGATGTACTAATTATAAAAAAATAAATAATGGTTTTGTCACTTTTTCAGAATGTTTGAAAATTGGAGTTTCAATTGCCATTATAGCTGCAATAATCTATGCAGTATTTAATTTGATATTTAATTTAATTTTTCCTGATTTTGGTGATCAAATTCTTGCTATTACTAAATCTGAAATCTTAAAGAAAAACCCTAACATGACTTCTGAGCAAATGGAAATGGCTCTTTCAATGACAAAAAAATTCATGAGTCAATATATTGTCTTTCCGGTAACGATAGTTATGTATGCGTTTTTCGGATTGATATATTCTCTGATTGTAGGTGCTATTGTAAAAAAAGATCCTAATCAAAGCTTCTAAAACTTAATGAATTTATCTATAATCATTCCGTTATTAAACGAGCAAGAGTCGTTACCCGAATTGCATTCTTGGATTGTAAAAGTCATGCAAGCCAATCAATATTCTTATGAAGTTATTTTCATAGATGATGGAAGCACCGATGATTCTTGGCATGTAATTGAAGATTTGAATTCAAAAGACTCTAATGTAAAAGGAATTCGTTTTTTAAGAAATTACGGAAAATCGCAAGCCCTACATGCAGGATTTAATAAAGCCGAAGGCGATGTAATCATTACCATGGACGCCGATTTACAAGACAGCCCAGATGAAATTCCGGAACTTTACAAGATGATCACCAATGGAAATTATGATTTGGTTTCGGGTTGGAAAAAGAAGCGTTACGATCATGTGGTGACTAAAAATCTTCCTTCAAAATTATTTAATTGGGCCGCCCGAAAAACTTCGGGAGTTTATTTAAATGATTTTAATTGCGGATTAAAAGCATACAAAAATATAGTAATTAAGAACATCGAAGTATCGGGTGAAATGCACCGCTACATTCCGGTATTAGCAAAAAATGCAGGATTTAGTAAAATTGGCGAAAAAGTGGTAATCCACCAAGCACGAAAATACGGTGAATCTAAATTTGGAATGAGCCGTTTTATCAATGGTTTCTTAGATTTAATCACCATTTGGTTTTTAACCCGCTACGGAAAAAGACCGATGCACTTTTTTGGAGCAGCTGGAGTACTAATGTTTGTTATTGGTTTGCTTTCTGCGGCTTCAATAATTACAATCAAATTAACAAAACTATTTGTATTTCATGAGCCAACGATATTAGTAGCTCAAAACCCATTGTTTTATATTGCCCTAACCTCAATGATTATTGGTTCCCAATTTTTTCTTGCCGGATTTTTGGGCGAGATAATACTTCGAACCAAAAACAACGAAGAGCGATACAAAATTGCTTCTGAAATAAATTTATAATATAAAAAAAACGATAATTTCTATTAAAGTAATTCCTATAAATGCAAATTGAACAAACCCTATTAAATAAAGTAAACGAGTGGCTGACTCCAGTTTTTGATCAAGAAACACAAGATGCCATTAGAGAAATGATGGCTTCTACACCAAAAGAACTTGAAGAAAGTTTTTATAAAAATTTGGAGTTTGGAACTGGTGGAATGCGCGGAATTATGGGCGCAGGAACCAACAGAATCAATAAATATACTTTAGGAAAAAATACCCAAGGAATTTCTGATTATTTAAAAAAAGTTTTTCCAGGTGAAGCATTAAAAGTAGTCATCGCTTATGATTGCCGCCACAACAGCAATACCCTAGCAAAAACGGTTGCTGATGTTTTTTCTGCAAATGGAATTCACGTTTATTTGTTTTCAGATTTACGCCCAACACCCGAATTATCATTTGCTTTAAAATATTTAAAATGTCACGCCGGAATTGTATTAACTGCATCTCACAATCCACCAGAATACAACGGATACAAAGTATATTGGCAAGATGGCGGACAATTAGTTCCACCTCAAGATGCCGAAATTATTCAAGTTATTGAAGCGCTTTCTTACGACCAAATTAAATTTGATGCCAATGAAAATTTAATCGAATATATCGATACGGAAGTTGATGAAGCGTTTACAAATTCAACTATAGCGAATGCAAGCTTTAGTACATCGGCTGCAGCAAAAGAAAATTTAAAAATTGTATATACCTCACTTCACGGAACTTCAATTAAATCAATTCCCGGAGTTTTGGCAAAAGCTGGTTATTCCAATGTGAATATCGTTGCCGAGCAAGAAGCACCTGATGGTAATTTTCCAACAGTTAAATCACCCAATCCTGAGGAGCCTGAGGCATTGACTATGGCTTTGGAATTAGCCGAAAAAGTGAATGGTGATATCGTTGTTGGCACAGATCCCGATTCAGATCGTTTGGGTGTTGCCGTGAGAGATACCAACGGCAAAATGATTTTACTGAATGGCAATCAAACCATGGTAATCATGACGGCTTTTTTACTAGAGCAATGGAAACGAGCAGGTAAATTAAATGGGAAGCAATTTATTGGATCTACCATAGTATCAACTCCAATGATTATGGAACTTGGCTCTGCTTATGGCGTAGAATGTAAAGTGGGCCTTACTGGTTTTAAATGGATAGCTAAATTCATTAAAGATTTTCCTGAACTTAAATTTATTGGAGGTGGCGAAGAAAGTTTTGGATTTATGGTAGGTGATGCCGTTCGTGATAAAGATGCAGTTGCAGCAACTTTGTTGGTTTGTGAAATTGCAGCTCAAGCTAAAGCAGCTGGAAGTTCTTTATATCAAGAACTATTAAACTTGTATGTTGACTACGGATTTTATAAAGAGCATTTAATTTCGTTAACCAAAAAAGGAATTTCAGGTATAGAGGACATCAAACAAATGATGATCAACTTGCGTGAAAATCCGGTTTTAGAAATTGACGGACAACGCGTGGTTTGCATTGAAGATTACCAAAATTCGACTGCAAAGAATATGTTTACCGGTGAAACAGAAGCTATTGCTATTCCAAAATCGGATGTACTTATTTACTATCTGGAAGATGGATCAAAAATATGTGCTCGCCCAAGCGGAACTGAACCAAAAATTAAATTCTATTTTAGCGTCAATGCAGCTTTAGATAAAGCTGAAAATGCCACTGCAGTAGAGAAAGAATTAGACCAAAAAATCAATAATATTATTGCTGCAATGCAATTAAAATAATGGACGAAAATTTAAAGAAAATATTTCCATTTGTTAAACCATATAAATTTCATGTGGTTTGGAATATCATATACAATATTCTATATGCTTTGTTTAGCACCTTGTCTTTCATAGCTTTAATTCCGATGATGCAAGTATTATTTGACAATGCCGAAAAAGTTACCGAAAAGCCAGTTTATACTTCTATTTGGAATATTACTAAATACGGTAAAGAATACTTGTACTATTACATTACAGAGTTGCAAAATAATAACGGACCACAATATGCTTTATTACTAGTGGTTAGTTTGGTAATTACAACCTTTTTATTTAAAAATTTATTTAATTATTTGGGATCAAATCACTTAATGCACTTAAAAAATGGAGTGCTAAAAGATTTGCGTATTACAATGTTCACCAAAATAATTAATTTGCCTATTTCATTTTATTCCGAAAAAAGAAAAGGTGATATTATGGCTCGTATGCTTGGTGATGTTGGTGAAGTTCAAAATTCATTTTTTTCAATTTTAGAATTGATTGTTAAAGAACCCATGACCATCATTTTCACCATAATAGCCATGTTCGCAATAAGCGTAAAGTTGACCATTTTTGTATTTATCTTCATTCCAATTTCTGGTTATATTATTTCAATAATTGGAAAATCATTAAAGTCAAAATCCCAAAACCTTCAAACGGAAAACGGTTATTTAATCTCTGTAGTTGAAGAAAGTCTTTCCGGATTAAAGGTGGTTAAAAGTTATAATGCAGAAAATAACTTTAAAAGAAGATTTAATGATTCGGTTGGACGTTTATTAAAGTTATCCAATAGCATTGGCCGAAAAAATAATTTAGCATCCCCTTTCAGTGAGTTTATGGGAATCATTGTAATTGCCGTGTTACTTTGGTTTGGCGGAAATATGGTTCTGGTAGACAAATTACCAAATGGAAAAGCGGTTCTTGAGGGCGCTCAATTTTTAGCGTATATGGGATTAGCATATAATATCCTAACACCTGCAAAAGCTATTTCTAAAGCAACTTACGCCGTTAAAAGCGGAATGGCTGCAGCACAGCGAGTTTTTGAAGTATTGGAGGTTCAAAATACCATTACCGATAAACCAAATGCTTTGGTTAAAGCATCTTTTGATAATGAAATAGCAATTGAAAATATTAATTTCAAATATGAAGATGAAAAGGTATTAAAGAATTTTTCACTTCAAATACCAAAAGGAAAAACCGTGGCTTTGGTTGGCCAATCGGGAAGCGGAAAAAGTACCATCGCCAACTTACTAACACGTTTTTATGATGTTCAAGAAGGTTCCATAAAAATAGATGGAACCGACATAAAAGACATGACGATGAACTCGCTTCGAAATATGATAGGATTGGTAACGCAAGACTCTATTCTTTTTAATGACACTATTAAAAGTAACATTCTTATTGGAAAACTTGATGCAACCGATGAAGAAATTATAGCAGCTTTAAAAGTTGCCAATGCCTATGAATTTGTAAAAGATTTACCAAATGGAATACACACCAATATTGGAGATGCTGGAAACAAATTATCAGGTGGTCAAAAACAACGATTGAACATTGCTCGTGCCGTATTGAAAAATCCTCCAATTATGATTTTGGATGAGGCGACTTCTGCATTAGATACTGAAAGCGAAAAATTTGTTCAATTAGCAATAGAAAACATGATGCAAAATAGAACTTCAATTGTAATTGCACACCGACTATCAACAATTCAAAAAGCGGATAAAATTGTGGTAATGCATCGCGGTGAGATTGTAGAACAAGGAACGCATGACGAGCTTTTAGCACTAAACGGAACCTACTCTAAATTAGTGTTAATGCAAAGTTTTGAATAAACTATCTTAATTACAATCTAGCAGTCAATTTAATATTAAATACTCGCGTGGTCATGTAATTAGGAATTCCGTATTGATTTTTTGTATAAGCATCTCTAACCCAAGTATTGGTAATTGCATTTTGGTTATTGAACATATTATAAATTTCAAAACCTAAAGACAAATCATTAAATTTCTTTAACCAATGCCCATTTGGACGCTCGTTATTTTTTTCGGTAAACAAATAAGAAAATCCAACATCAACACGACGGTAATCTCTCAAACGACTTTGGTATTCATAGGCATCAGCATATGAAGGAGATCCGCCAGGCAATCCTGTATTATAAGTCAAATTCAAATATAATTTCACATTAGGAATATTTGGCATATAATCCTGGAATAAGATTCCGAATTTCAATCGTTGATCAGTTGGTCTTGCAATATAACCTCTGTCGTCTTGATTTTCTTCGGTTTTCATGTATCCAAAGCTAAACCAAGATTCAGTGCCTGGTACAAAAGCACCATTTAATCTACAATCAAACCCATAAGCATAAGCAACTGCGTCATTATTAGCACGGTAACGAATTCTAACATTTTCTATCGAGTAGGTATTTATATCACTCATTGTCTTATAATAGGCCTCGCTAACTAATTTAAATGGACGATTCCACATTTTAAAATTATAATCATTACTCAAAACAAAATGTACAGATTGTTGCGCTTTTACATTAGGTTTCACAGCTCCGAATTGATCACGCAATTCTCTATAAAATGGAGGTTGGTAGTAAAAACCGGTTGAAAACCGGAAGATCATATCTTTTTCCCAATCTGGTTTTAAAGAAATTTGAGCTCTTGGACTAACTACTGTTTGGCTTTTCGCATCGGTAGCCACATCACCAGAAACCATCCAATTATGAGCTCTAACTCCGGCATTTAACCATACTTGATTATCTCCAAGAGTGGTTTTTGTACTCCATTGGGCATAACCTGAAAATCTATTAATGTTAACAAAATTTAGTGCCCGTACATTTTGAAACGGCACTAAAGGACCTGTATAGGCGGGCGAATAAGGATCGTCTCTAGGCGGCACACTTGGCGGGTTCACATTAAAACCAGCATCATTTACTACTTCCCATTCTACAATTCGATCTCGAATACTTTCATGTGTAAATTTGAAACCCCACTCCACTTGATGACTATTTTTCAAATTGTGATTTCCTTTAATCTCACCATTAAAAATTAGTGCATCCAAATCATTTCTTGCATGATTTAATTGTGTTCCAATAGCTCTATTATAGGTAACACCTCCAAAAGTTTCTGATCCAATGTTAGTATCCACTTCGCCTAAAAAATAAGCAGCATCAATATCAAAATATTCTTGTTCTTGAGTGTGATAAGCAGAAGCTATCAATTTATAGGTACTTTTTTCTGAAGCGATGTAATTGGTTTTAAAAGCACCAAATAATGTTTGATATTGGTATTTTTCTTGTCCCTCATAAAAAACTTGAAGGGCAATAGGATTGTTTAAAGTACCAAAATTTGTTTGTCGTGTTAAGGGTTGGTAGTTGTACTTATTTTGTGAGATATTTCCTAAAAAACTAAGTTGTACTTTCTTATTTAAATTGTAATTTACATTCGTTTGAATATCGGCAAAAGTCGGTCGGTAATTGGTTTGTGTTTCTTGGCTATTTACCAAAAGAGAATTGTCGCGGTAGCGGATTCCAGTAATGGCACTCCATTTTTTATTTTTTGAAATTCCTTCAACAGACGCATTTGCGCCTAGCATACTGGCTTCTAATGATGCCCCAAATTTAGTTGGCTTTCTGTAAGTAATATCCAAAACAGAAGACATTTTATCTCCGTATTTTGACTGAAATCCGCCAGCCGAAAAGTCAATATTCTGAATTAAATCGGTGTTGGTAAAACTCAATCCTTCTTGTTGTCCCGATCGAACTAAAAACGGACGGTAAATTTCAATTTCATTTACATAAACCAAATTCTCATCATAATTACCACCACGAACCGAATATTGCGAACTTAATTCGGTGTTGGAAGCAACTCCCTGTAATGTTTTAATGATTCCCTCTACTCCACCTGACAAACTAGGAACTTTCTTGATTACATCGGTTTCAATACTCACAATTCCTTGTACTCTTTTTTTACTAGTTGTAATGACTACGTCTTCAAGTTGTTCGTTTTTCGAACTCATTATCGGATTATAATCCAATACTTCTTTCGGTTTTAGCTCAAAGGTAGCTGTGATTCTTTTTAAAGAAATGTGGGTGTAAACCAAAACTACTTTTTGATTTGACGGAATCTCAATTATATAAAATCCATTGGAATTTGTAACTGAAGATTTACTTTGATAACTTACATTTACTCCTTCTACTGGTTTTTTATTTTCATCTAAAACCACACCGGTAACTTTTGCATTTTGAGCAAAAATGAAAGTGCTAATTAGAAAAAAAAGTAGCGATAAAACTCTATTTCTTGTTTTCAAATGAATTGAATTATTTTTGACTTCTATTAAATTGCGTTTCAAAGATAGTGGAATTTCCTACATTATCAGTTACGATCACTTTCAATTTATTGGAACCTTCCAAAAGCAAACTATCCTTAAAAAAATGTGTGATTTTATTTAACTTAGACTCATATTCAAATAAAATCCATTGGTCGTTGAGATAACCATTATAAGTTTTAATACCAGAAAAATCATCAGAAATAGTCAAGCTAATACTTTTTTTATCGCTCATCCATTTGCCTTCAATATTTTTATCTATTTTAATTTTTGGCGCAATGGTATCACGCATTAATGCAAATTGACCAAATGTTTTTGCTTTGCAGGTAAACGAATTTTCGTTTAGTTTTGTTGGATTGTAGGTCCATTTTTTTCCATTATAAGATGCAATAAACATTTTCTTTTTTTCCTCATCGGAAGCTTTTTCATCAGTTGCGGTAATTGTGAAATTAGTATGCGCAGGAACAGTATCTTCATGTAAAACTAAAACCTTATTCTTAACTTCAAAATTCAGGTAGAAATCATCATAAAAAGTTCCTGCTGGAAAAAAAACCGAAAAATTATCTTTTTCAAATAGGGCATCCACTTTTGCTTTTACAAAATAATTGGTCGGTTTAATTGGATTCAAAACTTTTACAACCTGATTTGAATACTGAATTGGAACCGTAATAACTGTTTTATTTTGATTGAAATCAGATACTTCAATTCGTTGACTAGAAGAAAAATTTGGTGTTACATTATAAATTCCGTTTTCTACATTTTGATAGATATTGCTCCAATTAAAAGGATTTTTCATGAATAACTTTTGAATACGTTGGTGTGTTTTTTTATATCTAGCATAATCTATAAAGGCATTTACAAAGCGAGCATCATCAAATTGCATTTGATCCAATTCATAACCAAATATTGGAGTACCGTTGGAAATCAATTGCGTTTTATACGCCCCATTTGCATTGTAAGAAACATCGTCCCAATCAACTGCATTTATCCCAAATCCAATCCTCCCTTTAGCCAAAACTTTATCTGAAATATAAGTGCCATCTTTTTGTAATGACAAACTCAACATCACCGGAATTTTTGATTCATTTACAACCGAATTTTCATCAATTGGATATACATATACTCCAGAAACAATTGGTTTTTTTGTGTCTTTTATATCCAAACCAAAAAATAATGGATTGATTATTTTTTCTGTTTTACTATCTCGAAATTCAAAGTGCAAATGCGGCCCTTCTGAACCTCCCGTGTTTCCAGAAATGGCAATAATTTGATTTTTGGTAACCGGCAATTCATTGGGCTTGAAATATTCTTCTATTTCATAACTTTTGGCTGCATATTGCAGCTCTTCAATTTTATTTTGAATGGCTCCAACAGCTTTTTTCAAATGCCCGTACACAGTAGTATATCCGTTGGGATGGGTAATATAAATGGCTTTTCCGTAACCACCCGATGCAATTTTAATGCGGGAAACATACCCTTCTGCGGAAGCATGAACATTTAACCCTTCTTTTTGATTGGTTTTAAAATCAAAACCTGCATGAAAATGATTTGGTCGCAATTCACCAAAATTTCCCGAAAGTTGCATGGGAATTTCCAATGGAGGAACAAAATAATCTTTGGGATACTGATTTTGTGAAAAACAAAAAAAGGAGCTTAAAAATACTAACGGGAAAAATTTCATTTAAAAAAATTGGTTTTGGCTAATTTACAAAATAAGAAAGATACAAAAAAAATAAGTGGAATTATTTTTAATAAGTTCATGTTTTCCAAAATGTTAGTAATGTATTGAAAAATAAATATTTTTTTTAGCAAAAAATATTGCTTTAATAGATTAGGAATTATAAATTTGTAAGATTAAGTAATGAATAGTGTTATAGATGAGTGAAATCACCGAAATAATAGATACTCTAGAAGCAAATATTCAGAAATTGTTTTTGAAAATCAACAGTTTGGAAGAAAAAAAGCAGGAGTTAGAAAAAAAGCTAGCTATTTCATCGGATTCAAATCAAAATCAAAATTTAGTTATTGAGCAACTAAAAAAAGATGTTGAAACTCTAAAATTAACCAATTCACTACTTGGCAGTGAAGATTATAAAAGAGATACAAAGCTTAAAATAAATTCATTAATTAGAGAAATAGATTACTGTATTTCACAGATAGCAGATTAAAACTATGAATGAAAAGCTTAAAATTAAATTATCAATTGCAGATCGAGTTTATCCTTTAACGGTAGACCCTACTCAAGAAGAAGCGATGCGTAGTGCATCGAAAAAAATTGATAATATGATTAAGCAATTTGAAGAGAATTATGCTGTTCGTGATAAACAAGATGTTTTGGCCATGTGCGCACTACAATTTGCTTCTCAATTGGAACAAAAAAATGTGGATAATGCTATAGATGGAACCGAATCTATAAAGCGATTGACAAAAATGAATGAGTTATTAGATCAATATCTAAAATAATATTTCAAAAAAATACGTTCTTACAAATAGACTAAAAATACTGCCTACATTAGTTCATTTTTGGTAAACTCAACACTAACAAATTAAAATGAGTAAATCATCGTTACTATAGTATGCCCGCATCTTGTGGGAAACTTGAACAGCGAGTTAACTCAAAACTTGTCTTATCGAGTTTATACAAGCAATTAATGTAGGTTTTTTTTATATAATTTTTTTAAATCAAAACATGGACATAGTATCTATAATTATCGGATTGGTTGGTGGATTAGCAGGAGGTTTTACAATAACGAAAGTATTGGAAAAAAGCACCGCATCCAACTTACTAAAAAACGCCAAAAAAGAGGCCGCATCAATATTGAAAGATGCAAATCTTGAAGGTGAAAACATCAAAAAAGACAAATTATTACAAGCCAAAGAGAAGTTTCTGGAGTTAAAATCTGAGCATGAAAAAGAGATTTTATCTAAGGATAAAAGAATGGCTGAAGTAGAAAAAAGAATTCGAGATAAAGAGTCGCAAGTTTCTAGTGAATTAGCAAAAGCTAAAAAAGTAAACGACGACTACGAAGCTAAAACAGCTGAATACGAATCAAAACTTGAAGTATTAAATAAGAAATACCAAGAAGTTGAAAAAATGCATAAAAGCCAGGTAGAACAACTTGAAGTTATTTCGGGATTGTCTGCTGAGGATGCTAAAGAGCAATTGGTTGAAAGCTTAAAAGCAGAAGCCAAAACCAAAGCTATGGCCCACATTCAAGATACTATTGAAGAAGCTAAGCTTACTGCTCAACAAGAGGCTAAGAAAGTAATCATCAACACCATTCAACGTGTAGGAACAGAAGAAGCGGTAGAAAACTGCGTTTCTGTTTTCAATATCGAATCGGATGATGTGAAAGGTAGAATCATTGGTCGTGAAGGTAGAAACATTCGTGCTCTAGAAGCTGCTACCGGAGTTGAAATTATTGTAGACGATACCCCTGAAGCAATTATCCTATCTTGTTTTGATCCTGTTCGTAGAGAAATTGCGAGACTTTCGTTACATAAATTAGTTACGGATGGTCGTATACACCCTGCTCGAATTGAAGAAGTAGTAGCAAAAACGACTAAACAAATAGAAGAAGAAATTGTAGAAGTTGGTAAACGTACTGTTATTGATTTAGGAATTCACGGATTACACCCTGAACTGATTAAAACAGTAGGTAGAATGAAATACCGTTCTTCTTATGGCCAAAACTTGTTACAACACTCTAGAGAAGTTTCGAAACTTTGTGGAATTATGGCCGCAGAACTTGGATTGAATGTTAAATTAGCTAAACGCGCCGGTTTACTTCACGATATTGGTAAAGTACCCGATGCTGAAAGCGATTTACCACACGCATTACTAGGTATGCAATGGGCTGAGAAATATGGTGAGAAAGAAGAAGTTTGCAACGCCATTGGAGCACACCACGACGAAATTGAAATGAAATATTTAATTTCTCCGATTATTCAGGTTTGTGATGCGATTTCGGGTGCAAGACCAGGAGCTCGTCGTCAAGTATTGGATTCATACATCCAAAGATTGAAAGACCTTGAAGAAATTGCTTTCGGATTTAACGGAGTTAAAAATGCCTATGCAATTCAAGCAGGTCGTGAGTTACGTGTGATTGTAGAAAGTGAAAAAGTAAATGACGATATGGCTTCCAGTTTATCATTTGAAATTTCTCAAAAAATACAAACTGAAATGACCTATCCAGGCCAGGTGAAAATTACCGTTATTAGAGAAACAAGAGCGGTAAATATTGCTAAATAATTGTGCTTAATTAATTATAAAAAAAGCCTGTCTAATGACAGGCTTTTTTATTTTCTGGGATGGTACGCATTTACTATTTGCGTTAAATGTTTTCTATCTAAATGCACATATATTTCGGTTGTGGTAATCGACTCGTGACCAAGAAGTAATTGTATGGAACGTAAATCGGCACCATTTTCTAATAAATGCGTCGCAAAAGAATGCCGAAGCGTATGCGGACTAATAACTTTATTTAGGTTTATTGCAACAGCTAACTCTTTGATAATGGTAAATATCATAGCGCGTGTGAGTTGTTTGCCTCTACGATTTAAAAACAAGGTATCTTCATGCCCTTTTTGAATAACCAGGTGGCTCCGTATTAAATCTTTATACATTATGATGTATTTCTGCGTTACCTCACTTATTGGAACAAAACGTTGCTTATCTCCTTTACCGGTAATTTTAATAAAACCTTCGTCAAAAAATAAATCGGATATTTTTAAAGTCACCAATTCGGATACGCGCAAACCACAACCATATAAAGTCTCTAAAATGGCCCTGTTGCGTTCGCCTTCTGGTTTTGATAAATCGATAGCGGAAATTAAATTATCAATATCTTGAACCGAAAGGGTATCGGGAAGTTTTCTACCTAAACGCGGAGCCTCTATAAGCTCCATAGGACTATCGGTGCGATAATCTTCAAATATCAAATAAGAAAAGAAACTTTTTAATCCAGAGATGATTCGGGCTTGCGATCGTGCATTTACTTCTTTAGAAATAGCATAAATAAATTGCTGAATGATTTCTTCTGAGATTGTAATTGGAGAAACCGATAGGGCATTTTGTTCTAAAAACAAACACAATTTCTCAATATCCAAAGTATAATTATCTATAGTGTTTTTAGATAAACCCCTTTCAATTTTAAGAAACGACTGATAGCTTTTTAAATAGGTATTCCAATTCATACCTACAAAGTAACGAGAAAAGAAGGAATAAAAAAAACCACTCCAGAATGGAGTGGTTTATAAATTTAACAAACAAAGATTAGAATCTGTAACCTAAACTCAATTGAATGTTAGTGTTTTTAGTTGCAGTTTGTCCAGGAGCTAATTCTTTTTCTAACTGAGATAAACCTAAGCAATAACGAAGACCTACATTAATGTTTTCAGCTACATCATATCCAGCTCCAAAATTTAAACCAAAATCCATTGTTTTAGAATTTTCTTTTACATCCAATGAACCTGCAGAAGATTTAGCAGTAGCAGACATTAATAAACCAATTTGTGGACCAGCTTCTAAATTAAATTTATCAGCCACATAAAACTTAGCCATAACAGGAATGTTAATGTATGATAAGTTATAATTAACATCACCGTCAAATTTAGCTCCTTGAGCAGAGTACAATAATTCTGGTTGAACAGCAAATTTATCTGAAACCGAAATAGTTGCATATCCACCAACATGGAAACCAACTTGAGTTTTAGCTCCTTCTGCATTAGCTAATGAACTAAAGTTCAAACCAGCTTTTG
>JBILNU010000043.1:0-13999 GCA_044374815.1 Flavobacterium sp. | reverse complement strand
GAACAATTGAAGGGACCTCGATTTGTTATTGCATCAATCCAGATACGATTCAAATAATTGAAAAACATTTCAGTACAATTTCCTATGAATTAAAAAATAAATGTTGCTAAGGACATACATCAAAAAAAATAATCATGAAACTATCCGAAATTAAATATCAATTAAAAAGTTTGACTCAAATTTCATTTCAATTGCCAAATGGTGAATTGGTCCCAGGTCATTTTCATGTAACCGAAGTGGGTAAGATTTCTAAACATTTTATTGATTGTGGTGGCGTATTCAGAACCGAAGAAGTTGTTAATTTTCAACTTTGGGAAGCCAACGACTTTGATCATCGTTTGCATCCTGAAAAATTGTTGCACATAATCGAATTATCTGAAGAGAAGTTACAAATTCCCGATTTAGAAATAGAAGTCGAATATCAAATGAAAGAAACGATTGGTAAATTCGACCTACAATTTGATGGGACTAACTTTCAATTAATTTCTAAATTAACGGATTGTCTAGCTAAAGACAAATGTGGAATTCCACCAGAAAAATTGAAAGTAAAAGTAGGCGAGTGGAAGGCAAAAGTTGCATCATCTTGTAATCCAAATTCAGGTTGTTGTTAAGTGTTTAATTATTAAACGTATTAATAAATTTAATTGTCAGATATGAATCTATCCAAAAAAGAACATTGGGAAAAAGTTTTTGCTACCAAAGAGCAAAATGAAGTGAGTTGGTTCCAACCAAAACCGCAAACTTCGATTGACTTTTTCGTAGAGAATTCAATTCCAAAAGATGCTAAAGTAATTGATGTAGGTGGAGGGGATAGTTATTTGATTGATAATTTATTAGAAATGGGTTACACCAATTTGTTTTTGTTGGATATTTCTGAAAACGCCATAAATAAAATTAAAAATCGATTGGGTGGAAAAGTAAAAAATGTAACATTTATTGTTTCTGATGTTTTAGATTTTCAATCCGAAATTAGTTTTGATGTTTGGCATGACAGAGCTAGTTTTCATTTCTTAACTTCGGATGAGGAAATTGCAACCTATCAAAATTTAGTTTCCAATTCGGTTGCCGAAAATGGACTCTTATTTTTAGGAACTTTCTCTGAAAGCGGACCCCTAAAATGCAGCGGTCTTGAAATAGTGCAATATTCGGAAGCCAAATTCAAAAAAATATTCGGTTCTTGTTTTGCTATATTAAATTGTTTTAATGAAAACCATGCAACACCATTTGATACCATTCAAAACTTTATTTTTTGTTCGTTAAAAAAGAAATAATTATGTATTCCAATTTATCTCAAACCCTAGAAATTATCTCTAAAATATCTGTTCCCGATGAACGAAAAGAGGTTTTACAGCCATTAATAGATTACATTCAAAACAAAGTAACTACCAATCAAGAAATTCGTTTGAATTTTATTTGTACACACAATTCAAGGAGAAGTCATTTGTCTCAAATATGGGCACAAACTATGGCTTTTCAATTTCAAATTGATAAAGTTTTCTGTTATTCTGGTGGAACTGAGGCAACCGCTATGTTTCCTAAAGTTGCCGAAACCTTAATAAATCAAGGATTTCAAATTCAGAAATTAAGTGATGCAAAAAATCCCGTTTATGCTGTAAAATATGATGAAAATCAAGCTCCGATAATTTGTTTTTCAAAAACTTATGGAGATGATTTTAATCCTAAAACAAGTTTTGGCGCAATTATGACTTGTAATAATGCAGATGAAGGATGTCCAATGGTTTTTGGAGCAGAAGCGCGATTTCCAATAAAATACAATGATCCCAAAGCTTTTGATGGAACCGATTTAATGGATGTAAAATATGCGGAACGAAGTTTAGAAATTGCCTCTGAAATGTATTACGTATTTAGTAAAATAAAATAAGATCAAAATGAAAAAAAGATTAGGATTTTTAGACCGATTTTTAACAATTTGGATATTTCTTGCAATGCTACTTGGAGTTGGCATAGGATATTTTATTCCAAACTCGGCTAATTTTATCAATTCATTTTCTAACGGAACTACTAATATTCCATTAGCAATTGGGTTAATATTAATGATGTATCCGCCATTAACTAAAGTCGATTTCAGTAAGATTCCGTTAATGTTTAAGAATCCGAAAATTCTTTTGGCTTCATTTTTTATTACTTGGATTGTTGGTCCTTTTTTAATGTTTTTACTTTCTATATTATTTCTTAAAGATTATCCTGAATACATGACCGGATTAATCATTATTGGTTTGGCGCCATGTATTGCCATGGTAATCGTTTGGAATGAACTTGCCGAAGGAAACCGCGAATTAACAGCGGGTTTGGTTGGTATAAATAGTTTGTTGCAAGTATTATTTTTTAGTATATATGCCTATTTTTATCTAGAAATCATGCTACCGTTATTCGGTATAAAAGGCTTGGAATTAAATATAACGATTACTCAAATAGCAACTACAGTTGGTATTTATCTCGGTATACCATTTGCTTTAGCAGTAACTAACAGATTGTTGATAAAGAAGTTCCTAGGAGACAAATGGTTTAATCAAAAGTTTCTACCATTTGTATCGCCAATAACTTTAATTGCGTTGCTTTTTACCATCGTAGTGATGTTTAGTTTGAAAGGCGAAATGATTGTGCAACTACCATTAGATGTTATTCGAATTGCTATTCCATTGGTAATTTTCTTCGCTATTATGTTTTTACTTATGTTCTTTGTAGGTAAAAAAGTTGGTGCTGATTATCGAGATAATGCAGCAATTTCGTTTACTGCATCTGGAAATAATTTTGAATTAGCTATTGCAGTTTCAATTGGGGTATTTGGAATAAATAGCGGTCAAGCATTTGCAGGAGTTATAGGTCCTTTAGTGGAAGTTCCAGCATTAATTGTTTTAGTAAATGTAGCTTTTTGGTTGAGAAATAAATATTTTTGAATTTGTTTAGATATAAATAAAAAATAAAAAATAAAAAATAAAAAATAAAAAACTCTTTTATATAATTCTTTTTAGAGTTTTAATTTCAATTTTAAATCTAAAGTAAGATCTATATCAAATTTAAATTAAATTTTTTTTATGAACTTCTTCGTTTTATTAAAAAAACTATTTTGAACATGTATAAAGTATGAACCTATTGGATAATTTGAAACATTTAATGAAATAATTTTATTTTGAGATGAAACATCAAAACTAAATGTTTCTATTTGACCACCTTTAGTATCATAAACACTAATTTGTGATATTCCAATACTATTAAAAAATTCAATATTTAAATAATTACTTACAGGATTTGGATACAGTTTTATATCAAAATTAATTTCTTTGATATTTTGGTTGTTAGAAAGTGTTTGAATACAATTAGCTTTGAAAATAGGTAAAATTTGTGTGTTAGGATTAATTACACTCGAAACTTCATTTTGATTAAGTCCTAACCAATTTATTAGAATTGTACTATATATATCTCTAAAATCATATTGCATCGGAACTCCGTCTTCTATGCCCACCTGTGTATCGATAATTGGATGGTCTCCTAATATTTGATTTTCAATACAAGTACCAAACAAAAACATTGGTGCGGCAGTACCATGATCAGTACCTAATGCTGAATTAGAGCGAATCCTTCTTCCAAATTCTGAATAAGTCATTCCAATTACCTTATTATTTATATTCAATAAATTCAAGTCATCTTGAAATGCACTTATTGCATTTGAAAGTTCATTGAGAAGTGTAGCATGTATTCCTGTAGTTGTTGCGCCATCAACAACTTGGTTGTCATGTGTGTCAAAACCTCCAAGTTGAACAATATAAATTTTAGTTTGTAATCCACCAGAAATAAGTCGTGCAACATGCTTTAATTTTTGCGAAAGTTCTGTTGTAAGGTTGTTCCATTTAGGAGATAGATTGTTGCCCATATTTGCTGCATTACTAATAACTGAAGCATACGCATTGGTTTGCGAAACAGTATCATTTACAAAAGATAATGAATCACCATAACAATTAGCAGGAATATTACCACCTGCACTTACTAAAGCAGTACCAGGGTTGAAAGGATCTAACAACGAAAGGCTGTAATTGGCATTGACACCTTGACAAGTTTCGGATAAAATTTTTCCCATAGTCAAAGCGAAGGGGTGAGGTTTTGTTGTATTTGGATATCCATTTGGATAGTCTGAATAATTTAAGTCATACATTCTTCCTATCCAGCCAGTACTATCAAACTCATCTGCACTTGATGCAGAATTCCATATATCAGTAGATCTAAAATGAGAACGATTTTGATTTGGGTATCCAACATTTTGTATGATTCCTAAATTTTCTGAATCCCACACTTCTTTCATTCCAAGCATAGAGGAGTGGAAACCATAATTATTGTGAAAATTGAGTATTGAATTTGAAGGTAAAATTATATTTCCTCTAACAGCTTGTAAATTTGCATATTGACTTGCATCAAAAATCGTTGATAGACCGTCATTACCTCCTTGAAGTTGAACAAGTACTACTATTTTGTCATTTTCTGTAATAGAAATTGTTCTTGGTCTAGCAGCAGCAAGTAGTGGAAAACCACCCAAAGTTAGAGGAATGGATGCAAATACCGTGTTTTTTATAAAATCTCTTCTTTTCATGGTTATTTTTTATTACATTATTTGAAATTCTGACATTCTAACCATGACAGAAAATAGATTTTTTAATTTGTTTTTTACCGATGCTACAAGTATTGCGTTGTTAGGATCAGCTAAATAATCAGAATATTCAACACTCCACTCAAAATCAGGTAATCCAGGAATAAGTATATCTTTTAAACTTGTTAATTGACTTGAAGTTATAGGATAGTTGAACATTATTTCAGCCAATTTGTTGATTAAAACATTAGGATCGTATGCATTATTAATACTATTAACTATTTCAAGTACAGGTACAATTGTAGTAATATTATAATTTTCGTTGTTGAAACTAAATTGTCCACCTTCTACCATCAATTTGCAATATTGATGACGCTTTGGTAGGAGTAAATTATTTATCCATAATTTATATAATTGCGGTGCTTGATAATATGCTTTCCATCCTGCTACATTAGGATGGTAAAAAAGTGCTTGTTCCATGTCTGAACTCATAATATAATGATGATAGGCATGATCATATTCATTTCCAACATTTCCTTGTGGTGGATTGATATTTAATCCTCTTGATGCAGACATGATTAAATCAATTGGACTTTTAATCATACAAGCTGTTGACTGAAAAAAGTGTTCTGATTTAAAAAGAACTCTTAAAGCAGGTTCAATTTCATAATTATTGTTCCTCAAAATAGTTGCCAACGGAATAATAATATTCGTTTCTATATCCGGAGTAATTTCATAGCTAACAAACCAACGATACAATTTTCTTATTATAAATCGAGAACATTCATCTTGCTGAAAAATTACATCAATTAAATCTCTATATTCTTGAGCACCATTTTCTGTGATTATAGCATTATTAAATCTATGGGACAACTGCTTATTTCCTGTGGTATGTCTATTTGCAGAAAATTGTGCAGTCAATGTATTTGCATTAGAAACTGGAGTAACCTGCCAACCTGTAAGTATTTTTGCCATTTCAATTACATCATTTTCAGTATAATTGGTATAGTCACCAGGAGCAACCAATGGACCTTTTCCTATTGTAAATAATTCTAGTAGCTCTCTTGAATAATTTTCATTTGGAGCAATATTAGAATTTTCAGAACCACTTAGATATAATAACATACCTGTATCGATAGTTATTTCTTTGGTTAATGTTTTAAAATTACCAATCGCAAAACTTCGCAAAAGTGAGTAATACAAATATTCTCTATGTGCAATTGTGCCATCAGCTACAACAAAATGATTGTGCCAGAAAAGTGCCAATTTTTCTCGTATTGAGATATTTGAATAGTGCATCTGCAATACAGTCCAAGAATAAAGCGATTTGCTTCTTGCACGAAGAACTCTGTTGCGAAGTATTGGGGGATTGATATTAGGGAAAGGAGCGGCATTTACCCATGTCTGTCCGTATAATGCACCTGGATCGTTCAATTGATTATTTCCAGTTCCGTCGGGAATTGATTTTAGTGGTAGGCTAGGCATTGACAATGGAGTAAATAACTCGTCAATAGAACCATTAAGACCAAGACTAGTAGCAGTGTTTACCATTTGGATAGATGGCCCAAAAGTAGTGCGCCTTAATAAATGTCTAGCTTGTGATGAAGTCCAATTTCCTATATATTGATCTAGATATGGCATTATTTTGTATTTAGGTTGGTTGTTTCTAAAATTTAAATGTATCAATTTATAGGTATCACATTCAAATTCAGTTTTATTAGTAATAATATAAAATTATTTAGTAAAAATACAAATATCCAACAAATAAAAAAAAACTCCCAATTTCTTGAGAGTTACTTTTTTATTTATCAATAGAGCCTAAAACCCGTTTCATGAAATCGTTTAACGCTTCTTTCTTATCCTTACCTTCCTTAATCATTTTGTTTACCTCTATTGCACCATACATATTTGAAATTAATTCTCCAATTACTTCGAGTTCTTCATCTTTTAAAGTAGGAACTTCACAAAGATTTTCAAGTACTTCAATCGTTTCAATCAAGTAATCCGAATCGTTCTCCTCGATAAATTGAGTAAGGTGTTTTATTACAGGTAATTTCATAATTAAGGGATCTAAGGTTATAAGAATCTGAGCTTCTAAGTTTTTAATATTTACTAAAAACTAAATTACTTCATTCACTAATTCAGTTAATACTTCGGCTTTGTTTGTTTGTGTTTGGTTTACCAGAACACCACTTTTGAAAGTGGCAAAAGTAGGTAAGTTGTCTACTTTAGCTAATTTTCTAGATTCTGGAAATTGTTCTGCATCCACAATTAAAAATGGAATTCCTTCATTTTGTGAAGCCAACATTTTAAATTTTGGTTTCATGATTCGGCAGTTGCCACACCACGAAGCAGAAAATTGTACAACTACCACAGGGTTGTTAGCAATTACTTCAGCTAAATTATCTTGTTCTATTTCTGAAAACATAGTTTTGAGTTTAAAGTTTAAGGTTTAAAGTTAGAAATGCATCCAACCTTAAACCTTAAAAAAATTATTTTAGTGAGAAGCTAAATAAGAAGCAGTACTATTTCGGTCTGCATTCATTGCATCTTTTCCTTCTTCCCAGTTTGCAGGACAAACTTCACCTTTAGTTTGTACGTGTGTATACGCATCTATCAATCGGATGTATTCGTTTACATTTCTTCCCAGAGGCATGTCATTTACACTTTCGTGGAAAATTTTACCTTCTTCGTCAATTAAATAAGTAGCTCTATAAGTTACATTAGATCCTTCTAGGATTTCGTCATTCATTTCTTCATCGTAAACCCATTCTGCATCTAAAATATCTAAAGCAGCAGATAAGTTACGAGTAGTATCTGCAAGGATAGGGTAAGTTACTCCTTCAATTCCACCGTTATTTTTTGCAGTGTTTAACCAAGCAAAATGTACTTCGTTAGTATCACAAGATGCACCAATTACCATAGTATTTCTTTTTTCAAAATCTTGTAATGCTGCTTGAAAAGCGTGTAATTCTGTTGGACATACAAATGTGAAATCTTTTGGGTACCAAAACAACAATACTTTTTTCTTGTTTTTAGTTGCTTCTTCTAATACGTTAATTCTTAAATTATCTCCCATAAAAGAGATTGCATCTACTGTAATGTTTGGGAATTTTTTTCCTACTAATGCCATGATATAAATTTTAGTTATTAAATTAATTTTCCAATGCAAAAATACAGCGAAACAAATGAATCTTTTTATAAGAATTAATTATATATGCTTATTTAGCAATAGTTTTTTATTATAATTAGTATATTTTATTTTTTTAAAGCAGTTGATAATATGCTATATTTGTTTTTTAAATTTACTAATTACAATATAGTATTCATGAATTTTTCCAATTTATTTCGAAAAAAATCCATTCAAGACATATTAAATCAAGTTGCCAATAATGAAACAGACGGCCATCAATCTCTGGGAAAGCACCTAAAAGCTAGAGATTTAACCGCCTTTGGAATTGCGGCTATCATTGGTGCCGGAATTTTCAGCACCATCGGAAAAGCTAGTTATGACGGAGGTCCTGCAGTAATTTTCTTATTTTTATTTACGGCCATCGCCTGTAGTTTTGCTGCCTTTGCCTATGCTGAATTTGCATCTATGGTTCCGGTTTCGGGTAGTGCTTATACCTATTCTTATGTGGCTTTTGGAGAACTAATTGCTTGGATTATAGGTTGGGCCTTAATCATGGAATATGCCATTGGGAACATTACGGTTGCTATTTCCTGGAGTGATTATTTCACCGGATTACTCGATAGTATTGGGGTACACATGCCGCAATGGATTCAAATGGATTATCTTACAGCGTCCAACGGATTTAAAGAAGCAACAGCTTTAATGAGTGGAGGTAAGTCGTTTGAAAATTTATCAGATGGATTGCAAATGGCCTACACAGCCTATACAACTTCTCCTACAATTGGGTCACTTCATTTTATTGCCGATTTACCTGCTTTATTAATCATTGTGATTATTACTGCATTGGTTTACAGAGGAATGAAAGAGTCGCGTAATGCGAGTAACTTGATGGTAGTTGTGAAACTGTGTATTATTTTATTGGTTATTGCAGTGGGTATTTTTCATATCGACACCAACAATTGGCATCCGTTTGCACCGAATGGAGTAGGTGGCATATTAAAAGGAGTTTCGGCAGTTTTCTTTGCCTACATTGGTTTTGATGCCATTTCTACTACTGCAGAAGAATGTAAAGATCCACAACGCGATTTGCCTCGAGGAATGATGTGGGCAATTATTATTTGCACCATTTTATATATTATTATCGCATTGGTATTGACGGGAATGGTGAATTATACTGATCTAAATGTGGGTGATCCATTGGCTTTTGTTTTTGATAAATTAAATCTCCAATGGATGTCGGGAATTATTGGCGTGAGTGCTGTAATTGCAATGGCTTCGGTATTATTGGTTTTTCAAATGGGACAACCAAGAATATGGATGAGTATGAGCCGCGATGGATTACTTCCAAAGCGATTTTCTAAAGTACATCCAAAATTTCAAACGCCTTCTTATGCAACTATCGTAACTGGTTTTGTAGTGGCAATTCCGGCTTTGTTTCTAAATCTTACTATGGTAACCGATTTATGTAGTATCGGAACTTTATTCGCTTTTGTTTTGGTTTGTGCTGGGGTATTGGTTTTGCAAAACAAACCCAACATATCACGAGGAAAATTTAAAACTCCGTATGTGAATTCGAAATATATTTTTCCGCTATTAATGGTAGTTGGATTGGTAGTTGCCTTGACAAAATTCAAACAAGATACTCTGAATTTTATTTCGAATGAAAAGCAAATAAAAAACCCAACCGAAATAATTACAGCGCTAGGGGAGGACGGGACCAAGAAAGTGTTTGATTTCTTAACAGAGAAAACGATTGGTCAAGAAAAGCCAACTGATTTAGAAGCGTTATTAAGCACCTATTATGAAGACGAAATACAATATAAAAAGGTAATTGATTCGTTACCAATTTCAGAAAATCAAAAATACGAAAGCGGTATGAGTTTGTTTAAACATAAAATACCAATGTGGATTTTCTTGTGTACCCTTATCGGATTATTGGTTTGGTCATGGAAACAAAACCTTTCTTTAATTCCGCTATTGGGATTGATTTGTTGTTTGTATATGATGTCGCAACTCAGTATTTGGAATTGGATTTATTTTACTTGTTGGTTACTAATCGGATTAGTTATTTATTTTGGCTTCAGCTACAAGAACAGTAAGTTGAATACCCAAGAAAATAAGGTTACTTAATTCATTTATTAAATTTGTCTTAAATACTAATACTTATGAAAATTATTGCTGTTATTCCGGCTCGATATGCTTCCACTCGTTTTCCTGCAAAATTGATGCAGGATTTAGGTGGTACAACCATTATTTTAAGAACCTATCAAACAGCAATAAATACCCATTTATTTGATGATGTTTTTGTAGTAACCGATTCCGATATTATTTATAACGAAATTACCAATAATGGAGGTAAGGCCATCAAGTCTATAAAAGAACATGAGTCGGGGAGTGATCGTATTGCCGAAGCTGTCGCAAATTTAGATGTTGATATTGTGGTAAATGTGCAAGGCGATGAGCCGTTTATTGATAAAGATTCACTTCAACAATTGATATCGGTTTATCATGCCGATGCCAATAATAATATTGATTTGGCTTCACTGATGCGTGAAATCAAAGACGAAAGTGAAATCCAAAACCCAAATAATGTGAAAGTGGTGGTGGATCAAACTAATTTTGCACTGTATTTTTCTCGTTCAGTAATTCCTTATCCAAGAGAAAAAAATGTTGGCGTTCGCTATTTTCAACACATCGGAATTTATGCCTTCCGCAAACAAGCCCTTCTTGATTTTCATGCCTTACCAATGCAATCATTGGAAGCATCCGAAAAGCTGGAACAATTGCGCTATTTGGAATTTGGTAAACGAATTAAAATGGTGGAAACCACCCATGTTGGAATTGGGATAGACACTCCCGAAGATTTAGAAAAAGCCCGTTTATTATTTTAATTCATTGTTCATGAATTTCTTAGCCCACATCTATCTTTCTGGGGATAATGATTTGCTAAAAATTGGAAATTTCATGGCCGATTCTGTTCACGGAAAGCGCTATTTAAACTATACTGATGATTTGCAAAAGGGCATTTTGCTGCATCGCTTTATCGACACTTTTACTGATGCACATCCTATTTACAGACAAAGCAGAAGACGGTTGTATGAAAAATACGGGCACTATGCAGGAGTGATTATGGACATTGTATACGATCATTTTTTAGCTAAAAATTGGAATACTTATTCAGAAATCAACTTGGAGCAATATGCAGCTCAATTTTATCAATCGTTACAAGACAATTTTGAACTGTTAACAACCAAAACACAAAATTTACTTCCGTACATGATCAATCAAAACTGGTTGGTTCAATATGCTAGTTTAGAAGGGTTAGAGACTATTTTATTTAAAATGGACCACCGAACAAAAAACAGGGTAAACATGCACGAAGCCCTTGCTGAAGTGCAACTTTATTATTCTGAATTGGAACACGAATTCTCACTATTTATGGAGGAACTAAAAGCACAATGTGCTATTAAATTAAATGAATTATATGAGTTTTAGTAATGATTTAGAAAATTGCTTTCGAGAAAATGCCAACCGCGAATTGGCGCTTCCAATGGAAAATTACATGAAAAATAATTTCCCCTTTTTGGGAATAAAAACTGAAGAACGACGGACTTTAATGATGCAAGTTTACAATGCGAACAAAGAGGAAGTTAAAGTCAATTTTCGAGAAATTTGTTGCGAATTATTCGATAAAAAGGAACGCGAATTTCATATTTGTGCCATCGATTTATTGCAAAAAGAAATCAAACGAAAGTATGTTTTGGAAGACATCACATTAATTGAAAAATTACTGGTAACCAATTCTTGGTGGGATTCGGTAGATACCATTGCTAAATATTTATTGGGTGGTTATTTATTACAATTCCCCGATGAATTAGAAACAATTATTGAGCGATTCTCTAATTCTGATAATATTTGGCTCAATCGTTCTGCAATATTATTTCAATTGAGTTATAAAGAAAAAACCGACTTTGATTTATTGAAATCGGAGTGTGAAAAACACAAACATTCCAAGGAATTTTTCATCCAAAAGGCTATTGGTTGGGCCTTACGCGATTACAGTAGATTCAACCCAAAAGGAGTGTTAGAATTCGTGAACTTGGCTAATTTAAAACCCTTGAGTCAACGAGAGGCCATTAGAAATATTAAATAACTATATTTGTTTACTTAAAATAAATCCATGTTCAATAGAAAATCGGCTTCTTTTAAATTGTTTATCCGCAGGATATTCCGACGGTTAGAAACTGTATTTTTTTTAGCGAAAGATCTACTATCCGAAAGGAATTTTATTTACTTGGCCAGTGTAGTCGTTGCAATATCGTGTGCTTTGGCCGTAATTGTTTTAAAAAGTTTTGCGCACAATGTATTTATTTATGCCAACTACGCCAACAGCTATTTAAAATTGCCTTTTGCCAATAGTTTGTTTCCCATTTTTGGTATCTTACTTACTGTATTTGTGGTTAAAAAATTCTTGGATGGATCCATTGAAAAAGGAAGCTCTAGAATATTATTTGCCGTAGCAAAAAAAGGAGGAATCCTACCTAAAAAGCAAATGTATGCCCAAATTATTACGAGTTCCTTAACGGTTGGATTAGGGGGGTCCGCTGGTTTGGAGAGTCCAATTACTATTACTGGAGCGGCATTCGGATCTAATTTTGCTCAAAAATACAAGCTGTCACAAAAAGACCGCATCTTACTTTTGGCTTGTGGTGTAGCAGCCGGAATTGGAGCTGCTTTTAACGCTCCCATTGCCGGAGTTTTATTTGCAATTGAAGTAGTACTTACAGACGCTAGTATTTCGGCTTTCATTCCTATAATTATCTCTGCTGCAACTGGTGCATTGGTTTCTGAAATCTTATTGAGTAGGGATGTATTGTTGACTTTCAAGCAAGACCTTACTTTCAATTTTCATAATACCCCTTATTATATTTTATTAGGAATTCTTGCCGGATTTGTATCTATTTACCACGCTAGAAATTTTAGAAGGGTAGAACATTTTTTCGGCCGATTTAAAAATAATTCTTATAAAAAAGCGCTTTTTGGAGCGAGTATTTTGGCAGTATTAATTTTTTTCTTCCCAACACTTTTTGGCGAAGGATATGAAAGTATTAAAATTCTATCCGACTCTCATCCCGAGGTACTTTTAGATAATTCGTTGTTACAAGATTTTCAAAATAATCATTGGGTATTGTTGGCTTTTGTCGGGATGATTGTTTTATTAAAATCATTTGCCACGGGATTAACTTTGGGGTCAGGAGGTAACGGAGGAAATTTTGCACCTTCGTTATTTGTAGGTTCTTATTTGGGGTTTTTTGTTGCTAAATCCATTCATTTATTAGGGTTATCCAATACCTTACCGATTGCCAATTTCACTATTGTTGGTATGGCTGGAATATTAAGCGGATTGTTTCATGCACCGCTAACCGCAATTTTCTTAATTGGAGAAATCACGGGAGGCTATGACTTAATGGTGCCTTTGATGATCGTTTCGTCTATAAGTTATGCCATTTCAAAACAATTTGACAAACATTCAATGGATGTGAAAGCGCTAGCAGATAGGGGGGAAGTGTTTACTAGTGATAAGGATAAAAACATTTTGCAAAGCATTGATTTTTTAAAATTAGTAAATGTTCATGCTGCGACCACTACTTCTGAAAAAACATTAGAAACAATATTGAATTTAGTTTCCATATCACAGCCAATTATACCGGTTTTGGATGAGCAAAATAAATTAATAGGAATCATTGATTTTGAAGAGATTAAATCGGTTGTATTTCATCCGTTTCGCGTAAAATTCACAACCGTACAAGAAGTACTTACGCAACCAAAAGAAATCATTCAGCACGATGATGGAATGGAAGCCATCATGGAAAAATTTGAAAATACCAATCAAACGATGTTACCCGTAACCAATAATGGAAAATTCTTTGGGTTGATTTCTAAAACCGCGCTACTCGAGGCTTATCGCGAAAAACTTAAAGAACTGATTATTGAGTAATACCCATAAAAAAAACCCGATACATTGTTTCGGGTTTTTTGTTGCGGAGAAAGAGGCTCCGTAACCCTTGTATTTTTATCAGTGTTTTCAGTACTTCCCGTTTTGTGAATCGCCCTAGGGTAACCTATAGGGTAACTACTTTTTTTAAGTTCAAGTTTGCACCATAACAAACGTACAAAACTTATCCTAAATAATAATTATTTTTTTGTGATTTTTTAATAAAAAATTAAAATAAGATCTTTTTTATCATAATTATTGATGGTTTTTA
>JBILNU010000131.1:0-4013 GCA_044374815.1 Flavobacterium sp. | reverse complement strand
TTTTCGGTTTGAGATAGTTTTTTTGTTTGTAAAGCGGCTTGCTCTAATTTTAACCAATCTCTTGTAACTTCATTATTTTCGTCTAATAAAACGCGGGCTTTTATTTTGTGGGATTCAATAAAGATGAATGTTAAATGCGTTAGAATATCATAAATATCGGACCTTCCACGGGTTATTTCAACATTCATTTGTTCCTCATCAATACGATAACAATTTCGTTTTCTTTTTGGTGGAACTATTGCTTTGAAATGGGATTTTGAATAGCCTTCATCAGAAGTTAGATTGATGTATCGGCATTCTTCAATTCCTATCGGAAGCCTTTCAATTACATATAATAATCCGTTAAGTTCTACTTTTTCTTCGGCAATACTGCCGTATATTTCTGGTCTTAATTCTAATAATGCTTCTCGTAAAGTTTCTCCCGAAACACCCATTGGCTTATAAAAACCTCTGTTAAATAAGTGCCTCATGGTAATGTACAATCGTTCGATAGCTGCCGAAGATTCTTGCGCCCTAGAACGCGAAATATTTTTAATTTCTATCATTAAATTTTGCTTACTAACCCGCAAATATAGGCATTTAAAATTTTAATTGGTTAAAATTAGGTTAATTGAGGGCTCATATACCATTCGTTTTACAGGCGTTTTATCGTAATTATACTGAATTTCTTTATTCCATTTTCCGCCCGAAAAGGTATACATATACTCTCTTTCCTCAAAACTATATAAAACCATTGGAGCATATGATGTCTTTACAGAAGTTACATTCGTGTTATAGTTTGTTACGGTAGTTTCCGATTTGTTTCTCTCTATAATTAGTTTTTCATAGCCAACAAAAAGTCCGTTTTTAGGCATTCGGAGATTGTATTCCGATAAATTAAAAAGGTTTTTTACCACTCCTTTTGGAGCCGAAACTAAAATGTCTTTAGACAACAATTCGTCACCTGGAAAGCCATTTTCGTTCACGCTAAAAAAATGAATTTTAAACAGGGCGCCTTCTATTTTACTGTCGGTTTCAACCGTAACCTGCTTGATAAATTTAGTTTTTTGATACTTTGTTAAATACGGAAAATATTTAACGTCTATTCTTGGTCCGTTATCAAATGCTTGATAAATGGCGTTTTTGCTTTTCCCGATTTCAATAATTTTGGTTTCTTTCTTTTTTAAAATAACTACATCATCAAGTTGGTAGGATTTAGGCGATAATTTCACTTCCTGAGCCAAAGATGCTTTTACGGTTTTCTTTTCAAATCCCAATGCCGAGAAAATCAAATTTTTGTTTGGATTGGCGTTGATGCTGAATTCACCATCTTCTTCGGTACTGGCACCACTATTTTCATTTTCTACCCAAATGTTCGCATACGGAATGGGTTTCCCGGTAATGCTGTCTTTAACCACGCCTTTAATTTGGGCGGAAACCGTGAATGAAAACACAATAAATAAAAGGTAAATTTTTTTCATTAATTTGTTAATATGATATTTATGGCTGGTTCAATGACCAAATATTGCCCTTCTCTTTCAAAATACGTAAGTATTCTTTTCATCCATTCGTTATTTAAAAAAACATACGACTTTTCTTCTTCTGAATTATTGCAAATTATCGCTGGAGCATACAACTCTGTATCGTAATTCAATCCGTTGTATTTATACGAATAAATATACTTATTGCTTTCTATAAGCATACTTTCTAGTCCAATATCTAAACCTTTTTCAGGAAATTTTATTTTGTATTTAGAAACGTCTATTTGGGTTTTATTTCTGCCTCTTTTGACTTTTATAATGATGTCTTCATTAACTAAATCAATAATAGGTAAATCTGAAATGCTATCATGAAGTAAAATTCTAAGTTTAAAGGATGCATCTTTAATTTCTGATTGTGTAAAAACTTCAATCTCTTTTAAATAAGGTGTTTTTTTGTAAATAGTATCATAGTCAAATTTTTTAGCTATAATCTGCGGGTATTTTCCTTGTGGGTGGGTAATTCTTCTAAAAACCGATTTCCCAACCAATAAAGATTCCGATTTTTTTAGTGTAATGATATCAATATTTTCTAATTCGATGCTTTTTTGACTGAGCAGTACTTCGTTTTTAGAATTTAAAATTGTTTTTTTAGAATGGTATCCAATGATGGAGAAAAACAAAGGTTTATCTTTTGCTGTTTTTATTTCAAAAGTTCCATCTTCTTTAGATGTGGTTCCAATATTCTCGTTTTTTACCCAAATATTCGCATACGGAATGGGTTTCCCGGTAATGCTGTCTTTAACAACGCCTTTTATTTGAGCATTAGTAGAAATACATACTAATAACAAAAGAAACCACAGTCTTTTTTCTTGCATCATTTTATTTTCTTTCTAATAAATCAGCAATTTTTCGGTCGTTGGATAATCTCGGTAATTTGTTTTGTCCGCCTAATTTCCCTATGGATTTCATGTATTCTTGAAATCCGTTTTTGGATACTTTGGTGATTTTTACTGTTTGTAATACTTTACCCACGATTAAATCATCGTAATACACATTCTGCTTGCGCATGGCGCCATCAATGGCTAACGCAAATTCTTCTATATTATTGGGTTCGTTTTCAAATTCGATGAACCATTCATGGTAAGGCAATCCGGTTTCGGGGGCAATTTGTGGCGCTACCGTAAACTCGTTTACCCGAATGTCGGTTCCGTTCATGGCCTCTTGCAAAGCCTGCTCGACTTCTTTTCCAATCACATGCTCGCCAAAAGCAGAAATGTAGTGCTTAATTCTACCCGAAACAATTACACGATAGGGTTTCAAACTAGTAAATTGAACCGTGTCGCCAATGTTGTAGGCCCAAAGTCCGGCGTTGGTTGAAATTATTAATACATAATTCACCTTTAGCTCAACCTCGCCTATTGTATATCGTCTTGGATTTGAAGTAAAAAACTCTTCCGATTTTACAAATTCATAGAAAATTCCAGAATTTAATAGCAATAACATGCCTTTTTGTTTTTGGGAATCTTGATAGGCAAAAAATCCTTCTGAAGCCGGAAATAATTCAATTGCATCTACTTTTCGCCCGATAAGATTTTCAAATTTAGCGCGGTACGGTTCATAATTTACGCCGCCATAAATGAATAAATTGAAGTTTTTAAACAGGTTGCCAACTGGCTTTCCGGATTTATGTTGCAGTTTTTCAAAATACATTTGCACCCAAGATGGAATGCCCGAAATTACCGCCATATCTTCATGGATGGTTTCTTCAACAATGGCGTCTACTTTGGTTTCCCAATCTTCTATGCAATTGGTCTCCCAGCTTGGAAGGCGGTTTTTTTGTAAATAGTTGGGAACAAAATGGGCTACAATTCCGGAGAGTCTACCGAGTTGGATGCCATTTTTTTCTTCAAGAATAGGGCTTCCTTGAAGGAAAATCATTTTGCCGTTAACAAAATCGGCTTTGCCGGTTTCGTGAATGTAATTCAAGATGGCATTTCGAGCAGCTTCAATATGAAACGGCATCGATTCTTTGGTAAGCGGAATGTATTTAGCGCCCGATGTCGTTCCAGAAGTTTTGGCAAAATAAATTGGTTTCCCTTTCCATAATACATTTTCTTCGCCTTGAACTACGCGGTCTACATAGGGCTTCAGCTCTTCGTAATCCCGAATTGGAACTTGCTTTGCAAAATCTTCGGGGTTTTTTATTTGAGAAAAATGGTGGTCTTTGCCAAACTGCGTCTTTTCCGCTTGACGGATTAAATTTTCAAAAACTTTTTGCTGCGCAACTACCGGATTAGTAACCCATTTTTGAGTTTTATGATGGATTACCTTGGCAAATAGTTGGGCTGCTATAGTTTTTAAACTCATTATTTGTGCTTCTTTTTGGAAGATTTTTCTTTTTCTTTATCCGCCTTTTCTTTATCCGCAACTTCTTTTCTTAGGTTTAATTCCGATTCGGTTGCAGTTAATTGCAAGTCGGGTAAGGTATCCACCGAAATGGCTAGAATAGAATCTTTATTGACTTTGGCATATTGTAGATTTCCGTTCAATACT
>JBILNU010000130.1:0-4061 GCA_044374815.1 Flavobacterium sp. | reverse complement strand
CCCTTCAAACTTTCTAGACAACCATTGCGTTTTAGGTTCATCATCATGCGGTCGATGTGGTACAAATACTCGTCAAGGTCTTCCATGAAAAGAATTTTATCGGTACAATCTATAGCGGAAGAAGAGCCTAAAAGACTGTACAAAATAGATAGATTACCGCCAACCAATTCGCCTTTGGCAGAGCCGTATCGGTTCATTGGTTCACACGGAACGGTGTATTCTAAAGTTTCACCAAAGAGTGCTTTGCGCAAACTTTCTTTAGCTTCTTCCGTTGCTTTCACGCTTACGGGCATAATCCCATGAATAGAGGCAAATCCTAAATTATTTAAATGGCTGTGCAAAACCGTTACATCACTAAAACCAACTACCCATTTAGGTGACTGCTTGAATTTTGTAAAATCGAGTAAATCAATCATACGCACGGTACCATAACCTCCGCGAACACACCATATTGCTTTAATATTGGGGTTGTCCATCATGGTTTGAAAATCGTCAGCACGCTCTTGGTCGGTGCCGGCCAATTGGTTGTTATCTAAACCTATGGTTTTTCCTATTACCACTTCCAAGCCCCAGTTGTGCAACCAACCAATTGCAGTTTGTAAATTTTCTTCCACATTTTTACGAGCAGTAGCAACTATGGCAATAGTATCGCCTTTTTTTAAACAGGGAGGTATAATCATCTTTTTTTGGGCATGAAGGTTAGTAAAAACTAAAGAAATAAGAAAATAGAATAGGTATTTTTTCATTTTGATTATTGAAAAATCAAATACAAATATATAAATTAAGTTGTAATGAAATTAAAAGCCTAGCCCAGATTGAAACGGAAATCCTTTTCATTTTTTCTTTAAAAATGAAAAGATTGCAGTGTAAAGCTGGACCCAAGCTCCAAAAAAGCAAATTGGCAAAGCAAATTTCTTGAGAATGACACCTTGCTCGCAAAGACTAAAAATAATTACTTATTTTTGCAGGATATATACCGAATAATCATGTTAGAAAATCCAAAGAGATATACCATAACTGCTGCGTTGCCTTACACGAACGGGCCAATTCATATAGGGCATTTGGCGGGGGTTTATGTGCCGTCTGATATTTATGCGCGCTACTTGCGTATGCAAGGCAGAGAGGTGCTTTTTGTTTGCGGAAGCGATGAACACGGCGTTGCCATTTCTATGAAGGCCAAAAAAGAAGGCATCACCCCGCAAGAGGTGATTGATAAATACGACGGAATTATACGTAAATCGTTTATTGATTTCGGAATTTCATTTGATAATTATTCGCGTACCTCATCAAAAATTCACCACGATACGGCATCGGAATTTTTTAAAAAATTATACGACAACGGCGACTTTATTGAAGAAGTTACCGAACAATTATATGATGCCAAAGCCGATCAGTTTCTAGCCGATCGTTTTGTAATGGGAACTTGCCCAAAATGCAGCAACGAAGAGGCTTATGGGGATCAATGTGAAAAATGTGGCTCTACATTAAACGCCACCGATTTAATTAATCCGAAGTCAACCATTACGGGAGAAACTCCGATTTTAAAATCAACCAAACATTGGTTTTTACCTTTAGATCGATACCAAGATTTCTTGAAAGATTGGATTTTGGTGGGGCATGAAAAAGATTGGAAAAACAATGTTTTAGGTCAGGTGAAATCGTGGTTGGACGATGGATTGAAACCTCGTGCGGTAACCCGCGATTTAGATTGGGGAATTGATGTTCCTGTGGCTGGTGCCGAAGGAAAAAAATTATATGTATGGTTTGATGCGCCAATTGGATACATCTCGGCAACCAAAGAATGGGCTGCTCGTGAAGGAAAAGATTGGGAACCGTATTGGAAAGATGCCGAAACGAAATTGGTTCACTTTATAGGTAAAGACAATATTGTGTTTCATTGTATTATTTTTCCATCAATGTTAAAGGCGGAAGGAAGTTATATTTTACCTGATAATGTGCCTGCAAATGAGTTTCTGAATTTGGAAGGAAACAAACTTTCGACTTCTAAAAACTGGGCCGTTTGGTTGCACGAATATTTATTGGATTTCCCTGATAAGCAAGATGTATTGCGTTATGCTTTGACCGCTAATGCCCCTGAAAATAAGGATAATGATTTTACTTGGAAAGATTTTCAAGCGAGAAATAATAATGAGTTGGCAGCAATATTTGGAAATTTCATCAATCGTGTGGTGGTTTTAACCAATAAATACTACAACGGAATTGTTCCTCAGCCGAATGAATTTAATGCAATTGACGAACAAACTTTAGCCGAACTAAAAGCCTATCCTGCAGTGATTTCAAGTTCTGTAGAGCGTTATCGATTTAGAGAAGCTCAAGGCGAATTGATGAATGTGGCTCGTTTAGGAAATAAATATTTGGCCGATGAAGAGCCTTGGAAGATGGTGAAAACCGATCCCGATCGTGTGCAAACACAAATGTATGTGGCTTTGCAAATTGCAGCAGCTTTACGCGTATTGTGCGAACCGTTCTTGCCATTTACCGCTTGTAAATTATCTGGAATATTAAAAACAGATTTGAAGTTGGGTTGGAATGACATTTCTGAAAGAAGTGATTTACTTCCTGCAGGACATCAAATTGGCGAAGCGGAAATATTATTTGCCCAAATTGAAGATGCTGAAATTCAAAAACAAATTGACAAACTGGAAGCTACCAAAGTAGCCAATAAAGCAGAAAACACCGTGATTGAACCTCAAAAAGAAACCGCAACTTTTGAAGATTTTTCAAAATTAGATTTGCGTGTTGGAACGATATTGGAAGCTGAAAAAATGCCAAAAGCAAATAAACTATTAGTATTGAAAGTAGATACCGGAATAGATATGAGAACTATCGTTTCTGGAATTGCTGAACATTTTTCACCCGAAGAAGTGATTGGAAAACGTGTTACGGTTTTAGTGAATTTAGCCCCAAGAGCCTTACGCGGAGTTGAAAGTCAAGGAATGATTTTGATGAGTAACAACACTGAAGGGAAATTGGTTTTTGTAAACCCAGATGCAGATGGCGTTCAAAATGGTGCGTTGATTAGCTAATGAGGCAATAAAAAAAGCGATAGAAAAAATCCATCGCTTTTATAAATATTTTCTCAATAAAATTAAATAGCATTTAATATTGAAATAATTTCGTCTCCGTAATTATTAGTTCTAAATACTCCAAAGTTATTAATCATTTTAAGCTCTTCAATATTTTTCGGCTTTACCTTGGTTATTGAAATTAAGTGGGAGTTATAACAAATAAAGAATGCTTGACGACCTAGCTTTGTTGCTAAATTATTTCTCCATATTTTTAAGGCATTATAGATTTCTTTCTCGCTATCAGTTAAATCAACTTCTAATATTTTTTTTGTATACTTTAATTTAGGTTCAAAAAAAACTGCTGCTGACCAATAGTCAATAGTTCCATTTGAAACAAAATTAGTAGAGGTGAGTTTCACAATAACTGAATCTAGAAATTCATTCATTTGAATTTGATCGTTTTGAAAATTTTCCTCATCCAGCCGTATATTAAATACTTTTATGTTCATCGTGTTAAATTTACTACTTCCCTAAAAGTAAAATTTCATTGGCAACCACATCGGTAATGTAGCGTTTTTCTCCATTTTTATCTTCGTAGGAGCGGTGGGCTAGTTTCCCTTCAATGGCAATTTCTTTACCTTTGGTTACGTATTTTTCAATAATGTCGGCAACTTTGCCCCAAGCAGTTACCCGATGCCATTCGGTTTGTTCTACTTTGTCACCATTTTCTTTATAATATACCTCGTTGGTTGCAATGGTGATATTGGCTACTTTTTTTCCTCCTTCTAAAGTTTTGATTTCTGGATCTTGTCCTACATGTCCAATTAATTGTACTCGATTTCTTAATGCATTCATGGCGTTTAAATTTAAATTGTTACTTAATTATTAAAAAAGCATGAACTGATTTCCTTGCTTTCATCGATACAAATTTGCAGTAGATTTAAAATTTTAATCGGTGAATAACCATTTACTTTCGGTTGTAACTACTTGTAAGCGTTTGTAATTGGATATTTTTTATTATATTTGATAGAC
>JBILNU010000042.1:0-14247 GCA_044374815.1 Flavobacterium sp. | reverse complement strand
TTCTTTCATAATATAAAAGGAAAAAAAATCCAAATTTCATTGAAATTTGGATTGTAATTTTTTTGTATTTAGCTATTAAAGATCATCGTATTTTTCACCAAAATTAAATGTAAGAGAAAAACGAAGCGTATTTTCGAGGGGATTTCTCACTGCTGAAGCAGAAAATAAATAGGAAACATCAACTTTAACAACATTATATTTAAAACCGGCACCTAATGTAAAGAATTTTCTTCCACCTTTCATTTGACTTTCATTAAAATAACCCATTCTTAATGCAAAAGAATCTTGATAGTTGTATTCCGCTCCAACGGAATAGGTGAATTCTTTTAACTCCTCTGACATCCCTCCTGGAGCATCTCCAAACGATTGAAACATTCCAGAAACCCAATTTATTTTTCTATAATCAATTATTGATTGATTATAATCATCTACTGTTACAGGTCCATCACCTGTTACATCAGCACCGCTATAACCAGTAGGTGAAGAATCATCTTTAGAAACTTGAGGAGTTGGTACCATCAATTTGGCAAATTCTACATTCAACGCTACTTTATTGTATTCATCTAGAATAAAATCAAAACCTCCTCCAATTCGCATGTTTGCAGGTAAATAATTGGAAGTAAAATCATTTTTATCCGCATCATAGCTAATTTTTGGTCCCATATTTTGGAAGTTAAACCCCAAACGATATCTTCCATTAAATTCATTAAATGCGATCTCTTCAGATTGAAAAAAACCGGCCACATCAACTGCAAAAGAGGTTCCAGGAACAGCATCTGAATTTAAGGCTGGAATTTTTAAATTGGATCTAATGTATCTTCCTCCAACGGCCATACTAAAATGATCACTCAATTTAAGAGAATAAGAACCGTCTAAAGCAAACTCATTTGGTTTAACCACATTTGCAGGGTCGTCAAATTGTTCTCTTAATTCGATTTCTCCTAAACTAAAATAGCGAATACTAAAAGCATAAGCACTTCTTTCAGAAATACGATTGAAAAAATTTACTTGACCCAAAGAAATATCGTTTACCAATTGGGTTAAGTAAGGTGTATAATTTGTGGTAAATCCATACTTGTCTAAAGAAAATGCATATTTAGCTGGATTCCATTGTTGTGAATAGGCATCTGCAGAAGTTGCTACTCCTTGGTCTGCCATACCCGCTGCTCTAGCATCAGAAGCAACTAAAAGAAAAGGAACTCCAGTTGTGATTACTCTTTCTTGAGCATAAATAGAAAGATTTGAAAAACAAACCAAAATTAAAATTAGAGAGTTTTTATTTGAATAGAAGTTTTTTAGTAATTGATTTTTTTGAAACATTGATTTCATTTTATGATATAATTAATTAACAAATATAGTATTTTCTTAAAGGATTACAAGTTTTTCTATTTTTTCAGCTTGATTATCTGAAATAGTTGATTTTACAGTTAGTTTATAAATATATACACCTTTACCTATTTTATCACCAAAATCATCTTTTCCATCCCATGTAATTTCTCTCGATAAAAATCCTTCTGAAGTTACTATTTGATTGATGGTTTTTACAATTTTTCCTGTGATAGTCATTACCTGAACCTGAACTTCTAGGGGTTCAAAAGGTTTATTATGGCTGAACCAAAACTGAGTATAATTTACAAACGGATTAGGATAATTTAACACATTGCTTAAAGTTACATCCTGACTATTGGCAACTATAAATTGAATTTCAGTTGAAATAAAATTATTATACACATCCCAAACTTTAAATGTAATTGTGTGTAATCCGGCAGTTAAATTTCGAAAAGGAAATCGGATTTTTCCTATTTTATAGTTGTTTAGTTCGGTTTCGAAATAATCATTCAATATGTAAGGTTTGGTCTCATCACCATCTAAAATGGCTACAATATCATGGCCGATACCACTTGCTGTATTAATTCCGTTTTCATCTTCTATAAATGCAAGAAAAAAGGGAGATTCATTTGTAATTCCACCATTTACGAATGTTTCATCATTCATATAAAGTCTTACTCTTGGTGGTGTAACATCAGCAACTGCATTGGTATTTATTCCGCCAATTTTTATTGTAAAATTATGTCCTGATTTATCTTCTAATACCTGATTTTTTTTAGCATAAAAACTTACTCTTCCATTTCCAAGTGGAATTTTGATGTCTTTAGGAACTACAAATCCAATTTCAAACAATCCATTTGAAACCGATGCATTTCCTCGAAAAATTGTTTCTCCAAGATTATTTAGTGCAATAGGAGGGCTGTATCCATCATTATTTAATGTCATTTGAGTGTAATTCTTATCAAATACATTAATTGAAAGTTCACCATTAAAATTAGAGAGTAATATGCCGTTTTCATCATGCACTTCTCCTGTTAGTTTTACATAACTCAAAGCTTTTAAATCATCAACGGGTTGTGTGATTGGCACATCGTTTACTTTTGTTAATACAATATTCGGTTTTGGTATGGCCAACATTAAAGCTGGATCACCGATGTAGGAAGTTACGCGAACAGCAGAGCCATCTGCATTGCTAACACTTTTTGCTAATCTTAATGCTTCTGCAATTGATACTCTTGAAGCGTTTCCAAAAGAATATAAATATGAAGATAGCGAGGTGTTAAAATCAAAAGCATAACTGATTTCTCTTGTAGTTGATACTAATGAAATGGCACCGCCTTTGGGATTCCAATAAGTGTATTCACCCGCAGTTGGACGAAACGGATTATCAAATCTTGTAAACTGACAGGTAATTGTAATAAATAAAGGATATTTATATTGGTTGTAGAAATTGGATCCGTCAGGTTTGTCCCAAAGTCGCTCACCTGTTAAGCCGTCCTCACCACCATGCCCTAAAAAATTAAAGACCAAAGCGCCTTTTTCAAAATAATTATTTAACTCTTCTTTTGCTTTTGGATAGCGATCGCCACCTGCAGAAGTTTCTTGTTGGTAGGCATCTAATATGATTTTCTTGAAATTGACATTAGGAGTATTTGCATAAATGACATCTGTTAGGGTGTTTTGAGCAGCTTGTAATACACCGTCTCCATTTTTATCAGTGTCATCTGAAATAGCAACATAATTATTTCTCCAACTTCCATAGGATTTTATGTCATGATATTCGATTACCTTATTTACCATTTCTTCAGCTTGCTGAGCAGATGAAATTAGCATTCTACCAACTGCAATATCTGGAGCACCATACCCAATATCAAGGTTTCCTTCATTAGAATCCATCATCACAAAATAATCATCAGAAGAGAAAGATGCAGCAGTTTCATAATAACTATTTACGGCATGATAAATCGGGACGATGTTGGTATTGTTGCGAATTCGATCTTTAAAATCAAATGATGCATCTCCAAAAAGATTCACATATTTTACTTTTTTAGCTGACGATGAAGCATTTAGATATACGTATTTAATAAAATTTCTAATCGCACCAATATCTTGTTTTCCGCCTCCAAACTCCTGATAAATTAGGTCTAAATTGACCACTTTAACATTTATACCAGAATAATTTCTGTGAAAATTCGCCAATTTTTCTGCTTGGGGGTTTAAAGATCTTGGAGTAATGATCAAATAATCTATATCTTGAAAAATGCCTTGATTGTTATTAAAAATGGTTCCTTTTAAATTTTGATTAGTAACCGATGGGTTCGAATCTTTAGATGGTGCATAAGTGTCCGATAAATCAACTGCGATATAATTCTTTGCTTGACCTAAATTTGATTTAAACGAAAAATTACTTTGCCCGTTGTTAGCATAGGAACTTATGTTGTAAATATCAGTAATATCCCAAACTTGAGAAATCCCTGTAGCATTTGTAAATTGATACTGCCCAATACCTGTTAAAGTACTTGCTGCATTGAAAGTGAATCGAAATTGTTTTCCAAAGCCAACCAAATTACTTTTTGCTTTTATGTTAATATAATCTAAATATCCTTTAGAGGTTGGTACTCCGTTATTGTTATAATTAAGTTTAATACTAATATTTTTAGTTGCAGGAAATGTAGTATTTGAGGGTAAATTTCCCTCTGCCGCAGCTTTTCCAGAATTCAATGTAACATCTACCATGTTAAGCGTTCCTAGATTTGCACCATTTGCAGTTGCAACAAAAGAGGTAGTAACAACCGAATTAGCTCCGGTATGAATTGCTATGCTTGCTGGGGTATTTGTATCAATATTTGGGAAAGAGAAATCAAAAGTTTGTTCGTTTTTAGTGCTAAAGTCTTCACCAAACCAAGTTCTTCCTAGTCGACCAATGTTAGTTAAGTCAACTTCGTGAAATTGGTAATCATCAAATGAAGTTATCATAGTTGTTGGTGTTCCTGATGGTTCAGAGATTGCATTTATTCTTTTACCATTAACAGTGCCTACGGTAATGTAATAATAAGATTTGTCGGAATATAAATTTAAATTGGTGTTGTTTTCTGCGCTCCAATTATCCATCCCTTCACCATAAAATAGTATGTAGTCGCCGTCATTAAAAGCCCCATCAGACTCTCCTGCAACTTGAATGGCGTTTTCAATTAAGTCGTTTGGATACGGAGCATTATTCGATAATGGAGCCATTCTGCCTCCAAGACCATATATTTGAATTTTTTGTGGATCTATAGAGTTTGGATTAAAGCCTAAATCTGACAAAAAACTTTTAGTGATTTTGTAAATCCCCGATTTTTCAACATAAAATCGTTTCCAAGTTCCAGTTGCTAATACCGAATTAGTAATTGCAGAAGTTGAATTATTGGAAACTGGTTTATTTTCAAACGAAGTTTTAGTAAAATAATAATTGAGAGACAGTACTTTTTTATAACCAGTTTCGTCTTTAATTATTGGCGAAAATGAAAGGTAACAATAATTTTGATCTCTCGAGTTTATAGCTTTGATAGAAGCTTTTATTGTATTATTGATTTCAGATTTAGATAAATCTCCAATTTGAGATTCAGAAATGGATTCGTAAACAATATTGGTAACTTGAAGCGAATTTTCGTCAGTTATATAATCTACTGGGATTTTTTTAATAAAATGTAGCGATCTGTTATGAAAGTTAAAATTATAACTATCAGATAAAAATTGAGGGATTTGTAACTTGGTTTGATCAATAGCATATTCTGTTTTGGCGATCCAATCAATTGAGATTGTACCGCTTTGTTGAGCATTTGCAAAGCAACTAGTAAGAATAAATATTAAAGCAAGAATATTTTTCATTGAATATGAAAACGAAAAAAAGTTGTAAATATTACTATTGCGTAAAATTAAAATTAATAATTAGTTTATGCAATAATAAATAAGGTGTTACGTTATTAAAATATGTTAAAAAATATTTTTTCTAATTTTAAAAAAAGTTGTTGCAATATCAAGGTAAATTCTTATATTGCGGCTCGAAATTTATTACCTACTTAAGTATGAAAGTAAACAAATTTATGGCAATCAGATTGTTACTTGTATTTATAATTACAGTTAGTATTGCAAGTTGTAGCAAAAAATCAAGTTCTAATTCTGGTTCTAAAGCAACAGGATGGAAAATCAATGACAAAAAAGGAGGATTTCAATATGCTTCTAAATACAAGAAGCAGGAAACAGCTCCTGGTCTTGTATTAGTTGAAGGTGGAACTTTCACAATGGGTAAAGTTCAAGATGATCCTATGCATGATTGGAATAATACTCCAAACCAACAACATGTAATGTCTTTTTACATGGATGAAACCGAAGTTACTAACATGATGTATATGGAGTACTTGGATTGGATAAAAAGAGTATTTCCACCAGATCAAGAAAATTACAAAAACATATACGAAGGTGCTTTACCAGATACTTTAGTTTGGAGAAGCCGTTTGGGTTATAATGAAACAATGACAAACAATTACTTAAGACATCCAGCACATGCTGAATATCCAGTAGTTGGAGTTAATTGGATTCAAGCTACTGAATTTAGTAAATGGAGAACAGATCGTGTAAACGAATCTGTATTAGAAAGAGAAGGTTACTTGAAAAAAGATGCTAAAGTTGTTGACGTAAAAGCTGAATCAACATTTAGTACAGATACTTACTTAGCTGCTCCATCTAAAACTTTTGGTGGTGATGATAAAATCGTACTTAAAGGTAAAAAAAATTCAAAAGCCGCTGGTAAAGGAGGTTCTAAAGGACCTGGTGGAGTAAACAAACCTGCTACTAATGTTTATGCTCAAAGATCATCTGGAATCATATTGCCAGAATATAGATTACCAACTGAAGCTGAATGGGAATATGCTGCAGCTGCAGATATAGGTCAAAGAGAATATAATACATATAAAGGTCAAAAGAAATATCCTTGGTCTGGAAGTTATACTCGTACAAGTAAAAGACAAATTAAAGGAGACCAATTGGCTAACTTTAAACAAGGAAAAGGAGACTACGGTGGAATTGCTGGATGGTCTGATGATAATGCAGATATTACTAATAAAGTAAAATCATATCCTCCAAATGATTTTGGTTTGTATGATATGGCAGGAAATGTTGCAGAATGGGTTGCTGATGTTTACCGTCCAATTGTTGATGATGAAGCAAATGACTTCAATTACTTTAGAGGTAACGAATTCATGAAAAATAAGATCGGTACTGACGGTAAAGTTGAATTAATTACTCCAGAAACTCAAAAGTTTGATACTTTATCAAACGGTAAATTAATTGCTAGAAATTTTTCCGGTCAAATTGCTCAAGTTCCTGTTGATGATAAAGAAACTTATTTAAGACAAAATTTTGATAAGAGTAATCTTAAAAACTATAGAGATGGTGACAAACAATCATCAAGATATTTTGATTTTGGTTCTTCAGAAGAAGGAGACGGAAAATTAAGAGATGATCAAAAAATGTATGATTCACCGGTTCACAATGTTTCTACTGATAGTATTGGTAATATGATTCGTAAATATGATCGTTCTAATAAAAGAACTACTTTGATAAACGACGATGTTAGAGTTTATAAAGGAGGATCTTGGAGAGATAGAGCTTATTGGTTGGATCCAGCTCAAAGAAGATATTTCCCACAAGATATGGCAACTGATTATATCGGATTTAGATGTGCAATGTCTAGAGTTGGTCCAAAATCAGATTTCAAAAAATCTGCTAGAAATAAAAAAAGATAATATTGAAAATTAAATATAGCAAAAGCCCTTTCATTAGGGCTTTTTGTTTTTTAAAATAGATTTATAATGACAATCAGTGAAATTCATAAACTATTTCTAAGCTGTTCTTCAGTTGTAATTGATACTCGAAAAATAATCCCTAATTCTTTTTTTGTTGCTTTAAAAGGGGAACGATTTGATGCCAACACTTTTGCAAAAGAAGCATTAGATAACGGAGCTTCCTATGTCTTAATTGATAATAAGGATTATTTTATTGATAATAGAACTATTTTGGTTGAGGATTGCTTAACCGCTTTGCAGCAATTAGCAAAATACCATCGTGCGTATTTAAATATTCCAATTATTGCCTTAACGGGTAGTAATGGGAAGACCACAACTAAAGAGTTGATAAATGTAGTGCTTTCTAAAAAGTATACTACCAAAGCTACAATTGGAAATTTAAATAACCACATCGGTGTGCCTTTAACCTTGCTCTCCTTTACTTCTGTAACCCAAATTGGAATTGTAGAAATGGGGGCGAATCATCAAAAAGAAATAGAATTTTTATGTGAAATTGCACAGCCAGATTTTGGTTACATAACCAATTTCGGGAAAGCGCATTTAGAAGGGTTTGGTGGAGTAGAAGGTGTTATAAAAGGTAAAAGCGAAATGTATAATTATTTAAAAGCAAATAGAAAAAAAGTATTTGTTAACCTTGATGATGCCATTCAAATGGATAAAACAAGCGCAATGGATTGTTTTACTTTTGGTCAAAATTCTGCTTCCGCTTCAACCTTTATTGAGCAGGTTGTTGCTAATCCTTTAGTTGAATTGCAATTTCATGGTTTGACGGTAAAATCCAATTTAATTGGACTTTATAATGCCAATAATATAAGTGCAGCAATTGCCATTGGAAGTTATTTTTCTGTTGAGAATGTCGCAATAAAAGAAGCTATTGAAAGCTACATTCCAGAAAATAATAGGTCTCAGTTGCTTACTAAGAACTCAAATGAAATAATATTAGATGCCTACAATGCCAATCCGAGTAGTATGCTCGTGGCGTTACAAAATTTTCTGCAATTAGAAAAAAGCAATAAAGTAATTATTATTGGAGACATGTTTGAGTTAGGGGAAGAAAGCCTAACCGAGCACCAATCGATAATTAATTATTTAAAATCGAATGAATTGGTTGAATGTTATTTTATTGGGAATGATTTTTATTCTAATAAAATAGAACAATCTAATTTCAAATTTTATAAAGACTTTAATTCGTTTGCAGAATATTTACAAACAACTAAATTCTCTAAAAGTACTCTATTAATAAAAGGTTCTAGGGGAATGGCGCTCGAGCGCGTGTTAGATTATATTTAATAAAAAAGCTCCACATTGTGGAGCTTTTTTATTGGTATTAATTTGGATTAATCTCTTAAACTAAAATTGTATTTTATTGTTCCAACTTGATTTTCAGTTCCATCAGGACTCGGACTCCATTTTGTATTTAAAGCTGCAATTTTGGCTTGAGATGCCAAGCAAGCTGCTGTGTTTGTAGTTCCTCTTGCGCCTGGTTTTGCTTCGATTACTTTGCCCTCTCTGTTTACTGTAATTTGAACAACTACAGTTCCTTCTTCATTACAATTGTATGATGGTGCTGGTTTAGTTAGTGCTTTTCTTCCTGCCAAAGAATAACCTGAGCCGTTTCCTTTTCCAATGCCACTTCCGTTGCCACCGCCACTACCAGAACCGCTTCCAGGTCCTGTCCCTTTGCCATTGCCACTTCCGTTTCCACCGCCGGTACCGCCTCCAGATCCACCAGTGCCTGTATACCCTTTGGAATTTATATCGCCATTTGAAAGTCCTTGGTTACCTGCTGTTTTTGATTCTCCGTCACCACCCTTTTTATTTCCTTTTATCAGATTTGCTACTGCATCATCTACTTTTCTTTCTACTGGTTTTTTGACTTCAGCTGGTTTTACTACTTCGGGTTTTACGAGTACTTTAGGGTTTTTTACCGGTTCGTTTTTCGGAATTACCACATCTGTTTTATCAGCATCCGTTTCTTCCGAAATGATATCTTCTTGTGGTGTTTCCTCTGCCGGAACAAGTTGGGTGTTGGTTTTTACATCCAGCTCCTTACTGTCAAAATTATCTCCAGAACCCAATTCACTATCGCCAAAATTCACAGTAACACCACCGCCACCACCACCGCCAGTCATGGCTAATAATTCTTCATCGGATGGAGGCCAGAAACTAATTAAGTAAAGGATGCAAAGTAGGATACAATAAAAAATAGCAGCCAATATCAGCGACTTTTTTTTGTCGGATGCCGAAGAATTGAGCGTTTTCTTAATTGCTAATGATGTTAAACCCATAATCCCTTTTTTTATTTAACGATTAAAGATACTAAAAATTGTGAATTTGTTTTTAATTATTCACCTGATTTAAAATTGTTACTCAACAGTATATAGCCTATACAGGCCGATAATAATGAGGCAGTTAAAATCATTATTTTAGAATCATTTATTATTTGTGTACTATCAAAAGCTAAAAGTGTTACAAATATTGACATAGTAAATCCAATTCCTCCAAGAAATCCAACCGCTAAGAGTTTATTCCAATTTATATCTTTTGGTAAATGGGTTAATTTAAGTTTGATCGATAAATAAACAAACGACACGATTCCAATTGGTTTTCCTAAAGTTAAACCAAATACTATTCCAAGCGAATAAGGTTCAGAAATAATATTTAACCAATTAGTATCCAAATGAATTGCAGTATTGCACAAAGCAAATAATGGTATCACAACAAAAGCTACCGGATAATGTAACCAACTTTGTAGCTTGTATGAAATAGAATTTGCTCTCCCATCTTCAAATGGAATTGCAAAAGCTAAAAGTATACCTGTAATGGTAGCATGTACTCCAGAGTTTAACATAAAATACCACATTATTACGCCTCCTATGAGGTATATAATTAGGTTGTTTATTTTTAATCGATTGAGAAGTAACAAAAAACCGAAAATAGCCAAAGAAATAGCCAGATTAATGAAGTAAATGGTTTTGGTATAAAATAGTGCAATCATTAAAATTGCACCTAAGTCATCAATAACTGCTAATGCAGTTAAAAATATTTTAAGTGATAAGGGAATTCGATTTCCTAGTAGGGATAAGATTCCAATAGCAAAGGCAATATCGGTTGCCATAGGAATCCCAAATCCCTTTTGATAAGTAGTGTTGCTGTTAAAAAATAAATAAATTACTGCAGGAATAATCATTCCGCCAAGAGCGCCACTTATTGGAAGAATTGCTTCTTTAATTTTTGATAATTCTCCTTTGTAAATTTCCCTTTCTAATTCTAATCCGATTAATAAAAAGAAAACCGCCATTAATCCATCATTGATCCAATACTCTAAAGGATGATTTGCAATTGAAATGTGCCAAAGCGAGTTGTATTGCACTGAATAGTTGGAATTTGCAAGCAATAACGAAAGTAAGGTACAAATAAGAAGTACCATACCGCCAGCTTTTTCGCTATTAAAAAATGAAATAAATAGTTTTGTTCTTTTCAACTTTAATTTAGTTATAAATCACCCCACTGCTGTGATCGTTTTTCGCGCCAGTAACGCTACTCAATACGTTGATTGCATTTCTTAATTTCAAAACACCAAGTAACGCAAAAATTAATGCTTCTTTAAATTCTAAAGTGTTACCATCCGGCACTACAATTTCAATATTTGGTAGATAAAAGTGCATCCGTTCCAACAAGAATTTATTGTAAGCACCACCACCTGTGATGAGCATTTTACCTTCTTTTTTTGCTAAAGCCAAATTGGTTTGCCATGCAATGTGTTCGGTAAAAGTGTGCATTTTATCTTCTATTGCTATCGAATAGTTTTCAATTAAAGGCAAAACAATTTCTTTCACAAATTCAAAACCTAATGATTTTGGAAAGGGTTTCGAATAATACGCTAATGCATTTAATTCATTCAATAATTCCAAATTCAGTTTTCCTTTTTGAGCAATTTTTCCTTCGTTATCGTATTCCAATCCCAATTGATTGGCATAAAAATTTAATACAGTATTTACAGGAGAAATATCAAATGCAAATCTGGTTCCGTTTTCCTCAAAAGAAATATTGGAAAATCCACCTAAATTTAGACAATAATCAAATTCTGAAAATAAAATACGATCTCCAATTGGCACTAACGGTGCGCCTTGGCCTCCAAGCTGAACATCTTGAACCCTGAAATCACAAACAACTTTTTCATTTACAAGAGCAGCAACTTTTGGCAAGTTGCCAATTTGTAGCGTAAAGCCATTTTGGGGTTGGTGTAAAATGGTATGCCCATGGGAACAAACCGCATCAAGATCTATAATTTTGTTTTTATCAATAAACGATTTGATTATTTTACCTAATAAATCGGTGTAGTTTTCATTCAATTCTTTCAACTCCGAATCAGAATAATTTACCGCTTCTTTCAGTTTTTGAACCCATTCTGGAGTGTAGGCGATTGTTTCGCTTTTTAATATTGTAAAACTCCATTTGTTATTTTTTATTTGGAATTTTATCTCCGCTAAATCAACTCCATCAAGCGATGTGCCTGACATTACGCCAATAACATGATAGTTTTCTTTAATCATTTTTAAAATTGCGAAATCGTTTGAGATATTAATAAAAATGTTCTATTTTTGATGTCTAAAATTAAGTAATTACTAAATAATATCCCTCAAAAATATGGATTTTAATCTTACCGAAGAACATTTAATGATTCAGCAAGCTGCTAAAGATTTTGCTCAAACCGAATTATTACCTGGAGTTATTGAAAGAGACGAACATTCTAAATTCCCTACCGAGCAAGTTAAAATGATGGGTGAACTTGGTTTTATGGGGATGATGGTTGATCCTAAATACGGCGGTGCTGGATTGGATAGTGTTTCTTATGTTTTGGCAATGACCGAAATTGCTAAAGTGGATGCTTCTGCAGCCGTAATTATGTCGGTTAACAACTCGCTTGTTTGCGCCGGAATGGAAAGATATTGCAACGAAGAACAAAAAATGAAATATCTAGTTCCGCTTGCAAAAGGGGAAGTGATTGGTGCGTTTTGCTTGAGTGAGCCAGAAGCAGGAAGTGATGCGACTTCTCAAAAAACAACTGCTATTGATAAAGGAGATTACTATTTGTTAAACGGAACCAAAAACTGGATTACCAACGGATCTACCGCTTCAACTTATTTAGTTATTGCTCAAACCGATATTGAAAAAGGACATAAAGGAATCAATGCTTTCATCGTTGAAAAAGGTTGGGAAGGATTTGATATTGGTCCCAAAGAGAAAAAAATGGGAATCCGCGGAAGCGATACCCACTCTTTGATGTTTAATGATGTGAAAGTTCCAAAAGAAAACCGAATTGGCGCGGATGGTTTTGGATTTGCATTCGCAATGAATGTTTTAAATGGTGGTCGTATCGGTATTGCTTCTCAAGCTTTAGGTATTGCAACAGGCGCCTACGAATTGGCTTTGAAATATTCTCATGAAAGAAAAGCATTCGGAAAAGAAATTTTTAACCACCAAGTAATTGCATTTAAATTGGCCGATATGTATGTAAAAGTTACTGCTGCCAAATTATTAGTAATGAAAGCGGCTTGCGAAAAAGATGAAGGTAAAGACATTGCACATTCTGGAGCTATGGCTAAATTATACGCTTCCGAAATTGCTTTGGAGGTTGCAAATGAAGCAGTACAAATTCACGGTGGAAACGGTTATGTTGCCGAATACCATGTGGAGCGTATGATGCGTGATTCTAAAATCACTCAAATTTATGAAGGAACTTCTGAAATTCAGCGCATTGTAATTTCAAGAGGATTAGAATAATTAGATTTTAATTCAAATAATATACCCTTTCAGAATTTCGTTTTTGAAAGGGTATTTTTTATTATTTTAGCATTTGAAAAATCGCGTTATGAAAAATGTAATTATTACCGGAACTTCAAGAGGAATAGGATTGGAATTGGCGTTGCTATTTGCCTCGAAAGGTCATCAAGTGGCAGCAATTTCGCGTAAAGTCGCTCCTCAATTATTAGGAAATCAAAATATTACATGCCTTTCAGCAGACCTTTCTACTCAAAAAGGAATAAACGAAATCGCTTATTTTATTTCATCTTCATGGAAAAAAGTAGATATTATTATTCATAATGCCGGAATGCTTGTAAACAAACCTTTCGTAGAAATCACACCTAGTGATTTTGAAAAAGTATATCAAGTTAATGTTTTTGGAGTAGCGCATTTAACACAAATCTGTATTCCATATCTGAATTCAGGAAGTCATGTGGTTTCAATAAGTTCTATGGGAGGTATTCAAGGGAGTATGAAATTTCCTGGGTTAGCAGCTTATAGTTCTAGTAAAGGAGCTTTAATTACCCTTTCGGAATTATTGGCAGAAGAATATAAAGAGCAAGGAATTGCCTTTAATGTGTTGGCTCTTGGAGCGGTACAAACAGAAATGTTACAAGAAGCCTTTCCGGGTTATCAAGCGCCAACATCAGCCAAAGAAATGGCCGAATACATTACAAATTTTGCTTTGACGGGTAATAAATTTTACAACGGCAAAGTATTACAGGTTTCTTCTTCAACACCTTAATTTTGAGTGAAGTTTTAGCTAAATATTTGCCCGAACATGCAGTCGTTTCTTGTTTTGAGTTAATCAAGGAAAACCGAGTACATCTCAAAATTGTTAATGAACGCCAAACCCGTCACGGCGATTATAGAAAAGGGCTTTCTGGAAAACACGAAATTACTGTAAACGCCAATTTAAATAAATATCGATTTTTAATTACGCTTATTCATGAAATTGCTCATTTAGTAGCTTTTGAAAAATTTGGAAGAAAAATTTTGCCTCATGGAGTTGAGTGGAAGATGACTTTTCAAAGGCTAATGGTTCCGTTTATTTGTCCCGAAATATTTCCGCATTCGGTGTTGCCATTAGTTGCCAATCATTTTAAAAACCCAACTGCTAGTAGCGATACCGATGCTAAATTAGCATTCGCATTAAAGCAATTTGACGAAAGAAAACCCGATGTATTTTTTGTTCACGAAGTACCAAGTGGAAGTTTATTTAGAATTAAAAATGGAAGAATTTTTCAAAAAAAAGGGCTTCGAA
>JBILNU010000129.1:0-4171 GCA_044374815.1 Flavobacterium sp. | reverse complement strand
TGCAGAATTTGATGCATAACTTGTCAAACCCCAATTGATTCCTTGACTAATTCCGTTGGAGGCTGCTAAAATACCTCTATTGTTTCCATTGGTCCCATCAATATGGCTTCTTATTCCATAATAAAAACCACCAGCTGTATTTGATCCAATTGTATTTATTCTAAGGGAAGCGTCTTCAGGAACAGTAACTGTTTTATTAGCAACATTTCCAGCATCTAAAACTTGTTGTAGTGTTACTGCACTTGAATTTTGAGCATACAAAGCATAAGGGACACTCATTAATTGGGTAGTTCCCATGGCAACATAACCGCTACCTGTGTTTAATTCAATGCCTAAGTAATAAGATCCATTACCCCAATTGATAGATGAAAATGTACCTGAAGTTGGAGTTCCTTGTCCTACAACTAAATTAATTTGACCTAAATCATCGGTATTGGCAGTTTGATTTTCACTATAAACCAAGGTTCCTGTTGCAGAGTTTTGATAAACATTGAATTTTACCAATACGATTTGGTTTAGTAATAACTGCCCCGAATTATTTCTAACCGTTGCTTGGTAGTTAAAGCCTTGTGGCGCTTGCGCAAAAATTGTTGTCGAAGCAAAAATTGCTAAAAGTGTAATTAGTTTTTTCATGTTTTTATTTTTTAATGATTTTATAAGTGTTTTTTTGATTGTTAGCTTTATTTTCAATTGTAACCAGGTATATTCCTTGCGAATAAGTAGAAAAATCCTGCGGAAAATCTTTACTTATTGTCCCAATATGAATTTGTTTTCCATTTAGATCCATAATTTGAATTCCAAAAACCTCACTATCTGGGTGAGAAACATAAAGAAATTGAGAAGTCGGATTTGGATATACATTTAAATTAACAGCCATAGTGGTGTCTTCAATACTTAATGCTTGTAAATCCATGGCTGGATAATAGCCATTTCCTAGTTGATTGCCACCAGCAGTCATTAGCCCAACAACTGGTTCTCCTGAAGTCCATGACACTTTTAGATTGGAGTTACTTTGCGTTTTTCCAGCAGTACCGATTACTTGTTTTGAAATAGTTTGTGAATATCCAAGTGTGGAAATTAAAACAACAATTAGGATTATAATTTTTTTCATATAAATATTTTAATCAATTAATAATCAAATTTATTAAAATAAGATTTATATATTAGCCCATTTAAAGCCCATAAATATGTCTGAGATAAAACTTAATCAATTTAAAATCGACATTCAAAAAAAACTTGGATTAACTATAGAAAAACCAATCCATTTAAAAATTTTACAAGAATCTGTTGAAAATACTACTGGAGAATATATTGGCTATAATACATTAAGAAGATTTTTTGGGTTTTTAAATGAAACTTCACCAAACAGTAACACTTTAAATATACTTAGTCGTTATTTAGGAAAAAATTCTTTCAATGATTATAAAAAAAATTATTTAAAAGATAATGATTGGATAAGTTGGATAAGAATTATTGAAATTGAAAATCGAGAAATTATTTTAGAGAGTGATATATTATGGTTAATGAATCAAAAATATTCACATGATTATAATCTTAAAATTGCGTCTATTATTAAGGCATTTATATATAAAAATAATTTTATTACTTTAAATCAAATATTTGACCCACGCGTATTTGACCTTGATGAATCAAGTAAGTTAAAATTAGCATTAAATATTTGTTTACTCTTTCAAAATTTATCTGAAAAAAATTATAATCAAATAATTAAAAAAATTGTATCAAATACTGTTTTTAGAGAAAACATATTGCATTGGTTTATTGATTATTCTCATTTTAATGGTTATTATGGAGCGTTCATAAATGCATCTTTAAAGCATTCAATTAAAGGAAGTCATGAAGAACTGTTTTGTGAATTAATAATTAATTATAATAACTATTTGTCTAATAAAAATAAATTAAAATATATAGGGACCTCAAGAATCAAAGATTCCTTTTTTGTAGTATTAATAGGGCGTTGTTTAGGGTATAATTTGCTATATTTTAATCAAAAAAAGGATAGTATTTCATATGAAAAAAATTGGGAACTTATAGTTATTAAAGCCAAAGAAGCCCAAAACATTAATTTGTTTTTTTTCGAGATTATTCCGGCTTTAATAATTATAAAGGATTACAATAAAATCAGATTTTTAATAAACAAATATTATGAAGATCTACTTGATTTTACTAATTGGAGTGCGCATTCAGTTCAATCAATTGTACTAATGGCTTATACAATTAGCTTAATCGAAGAAGGTAAAATTAAAGAAGCAAAAAAAAATTTCAGCTCTATTAATTTAGCAAATGTAAACCACTCCTATTATAATTATAATAAAATATTTTATTTAATAATATTGTATCAATTTGCTGTAATTGAAAACCATTCAAAAATTGAATTAAATAAAATTGAATCAGAATATGTTAATTTAATTCACAAAATGGGCTTTTATAAATTTACAACAGATTATCTGAAAACCTATTTTAAGAAAAAAGAAGATTAAAAAATCTTACATTTTCTCCATCAACTCCAATGCTTTATTAATTGACTTTACATTTTCGAAAGTCAATAACAAACGCAAGCCGTTTTTGGTTTCTTTTTCTTTCATTTTACAAAGGCTACTATTATGTTGTACAAATTGCACCATTTTCATAAAACGATTGGATTGGTAGAAATCGCTTTGTTGGTCACCCACAAAATAGCCAATCATTTTGCCTTGTTTTAAAACTAATTTTTCAATTCCGATGCTGGTGGCTTTCCATTTGATACGGATGGAGTTGAGTAAAGCTACCGCTTCTTTTGGTAAAGCACCAAATCTGTCGGTTAATTTTTGTTCGTATTGAATTAGGGTTGCTTCATCTTTGATAGCGCCAAGTTCGTTATACAAACTCAATCGCTCGGTAATGTTGTTGATGTAATCATCGGGGAACAGTAATTCGAAATCGGTGTCAATTTGTAAATCTTTGACGTATTCTTTGGTTTCGATGTTGTTTTCAGTTGGGTATAATTCTTTGAATTCGTTTTCTTTCAATTCCTCAATGGCTTCGTTCATGATTTTTTGATAGGTGTCAAATCCAATATCATTGATAAAGCCACTTTGTTCGCCCCCTAATAAATCTCCGGCACCACGAATTTCAAGATCTTTCATGGCAATATTAATACCACTTCCAAGTTCGCTAAATTGTTCTAAGGCCTGAATTCGTTTTCGGGCATCATCAGTCATTGCCGAATAAGCCGGGGTAATGAAATAGCAAAACGCCTTTTTGTTACTTCGTCCCACACGACCCCGCATTTGATGCAAATCAGACAAGCCAAAATTATTAGCATTATTAATGAAAATTGTATTCGCATTAGGCACATCCAAACCACTTTCAATAATGGTGGTGGCAACCAAAACATCAAATTCGCCATTCATAAATGCCAACATTAACTCTTCAAGTTTTTTGCCATCCAATTGGCCGTGACCAATACCAACTCGCGCATCGGGTACCAAACGCTGAATCATTCCGGCAACTTCTTTAATATTTTCAATGCGGTTGTTGATGAAGAATACTTGTCCGTTGCGCTGAATTTCATACGAAATCGCATCCCGAATTAACTCTTCTTGAAAACGAACCACTTGCGTTTCGATAGGATATCTATTGGGCGGGGGCGTAGTTATTACCGATAAATCACGTGCCGCCATCAATGAAAATTGCAAGGTCCTCGGGATAGGCGTTGCCGTTAAGGTCAAAGTATCCACATTAGCAGAAATTGTTTTGAGTTTGTCTTTTACATTTACTCCAAACTTCTGTTCCTCGTCAATAATTAGCAATCCCAAATCTTTGAATTGTACATTGTTGTTTACCAATTGGTGCGTGCCAATAATAATATCAAGTTTCCCTTCGGATAATTCTTTAAGGGTTTGGGTTTTTTCTTTGGCAGTTCTAAATCGGTTCAAATAACCAATACTAACCGGCATGTCTTTTAATCGTTCCGAAAATGTTCTATAATGTTGGTAGGCCAAAATAGTGGTGGGCACTAATACAGCCACTTGTTTTCCGTTATCCACTGCTTTAAATGCCGCTCGAATAGCAACCTCAGTTTTTCCAAAACCTACATCGCCACACACCAAGCGATCCATTGGGCGATCGTTTTCCATATCCAATTTTACATCGGATGTTGCAGTAATTTGAT
>JBILNU010000041.1:0-14736 GCA_044374815.1 Flavobacterium sp. | reverse complement strand
TATCCACACTTTTTCTTTAAAAAAACAAAAATTATTTTCTAAATCTCACTCTCCTAGCCCTGATTGAGACGGTAGCGCTTGCTTGATTCAAGCAAGACTAAAGACCAAAGCAGGAACTAGCTTTGCAAAAAAACACCAGGATTCGCTCCTGAAAAAAATAGTTTAACATATTCTACCTATATATATTGTATGTGTTTTGTTAATCTTCTATATTTGCAGTCCATAAAATTTTAGGAATGATAAAGATTACGCTACCAGATGGTTCGGTAAAGGAGTTTGAAAATGGCTCAACTCCTATGGATATTGCGAAAAGCATAAGTGAAGGATTGGCTCGAAATGTAATTTCGGCATCTTTTAATGGTACCACTATAGAAACTTCGACGGAATTAACAACGGACGGCTCATTGGTATTGTACACTTGGAATGATAAAGAAGGTAAAAAAGCGTTTTGGCATTCTACTTCGCATGTTATGGCGCAAGTATTGGAAGAAAAATTTAAGGGAATCAAATTAACCTTAGGACCTGCTATTGAAAATGGGTTTTATTATGATGTTGATTTTGGTGATAACAAAATTTCAGATGCCGATTTTAAAGCTATTGAAGATCGCGTTTTAGAAATTTCTAGAGAAAAACATGAGTTTAAAATGCGTCCGGTGAGTAAAGCGGAAGCATTGGAAGTATATAAAAACAACGAATACAAAACCGAATTAATTTCTAATTTGGAGGATGGAACAATAACTTTCTGTGACCATGCTAACTTTTTTGATTTGTGTCGTGGAGGTCACATTCCGAATACAGGAATCATTAAAGCTATGAAAGTAATGAGTGTTGCTGGTGCTTATTGGCGTGGTGACGAGAAAAACAAACAGTTGACTCGTGTGTATGGAATATCATTCCCTAAGCAAAAAGATTTAACTGATTATTTAGAATTACTTGAAGAGGCAAAACGCAGAGACCACAGAAAGCTTGGTAAAGAATTGGATTTGTTTGCTTTTTCTACTAAAGTTGGTCAAGGGCTGCCATTATGGCTGCCAAAAGGAGCTGCTTTGCGCGATAGATTGGAGCAGTTTTTGAAAAAAGCACAGAAAAAAGCAGGATACGAACAAGTGGTAACTCCGCATATTGGACAAAAAGAATTGTATGTAACTTCTGGTCATTATGCAAAATATGGAGCAGATAGCTTTCAACCGATAAATACACCTGCTGAAGGCGAAGAGTTTTTATTAAAACCAATGAACTGTCCGCATCACTGCGAAATTTACAATACTAAACCTTGGTCTTACAAAGATTTACCAAAACGCTATGCTGAATTTGGAACGGTTTACAGATACGAACAAAGTGGCGAATTACATGGGTTAACACGTGTAAGAGGGTTTACTCAAGATGATGCGCATATTTTTTGTACTCCGGATCAATTGGATAGTGAGTTCAAAAAAGTAATCGACTTGGTGCTTTATGTTTTCAGTTCGCTTGGATTTGAAAACTTCACTGCACAAATTTCGTTACGCGATCAAGAAAATAGAGATAAATATATTGGAAGCGATGAAAATTGGGAAAAAGCTGAAAATGCAATTATCAATGCCGCTCGAGATAAAGGATTGAATACCGTTGTTGAATATGGAGAAGCTGCTTTTTATGGACCGAAATTGGATTTCATGGTGAAAGATGCATTGGGAAGACAATGGCAATTAGGTACAATTCAGGTAGATTACAACTTACCGGAGCGCTTTGATTTGACTTATAAAGGGGCTGATGACAAGCTTCACAGACCTGTAATGATTCACCGAGCACCGTTTGGATCGATGGAGCGTTTCATTGCAATTTTACTTGAACATACCGCAGGAAATTTCCCACTTTGGTTAATGCCAGAGCAAGCTATTATCCTGTCTTTGAGTGAGAAATATGAAAAATATGCAGAAAAAGTTTTAAATCTGCTAGAAAATAACGAAATTCGCGCCCTAATTGACAACCGCAACGAGACAATTGGTAAAAAAATTAGAGATGCGGAAGTTCAAAAAATGCCGTTTATGCTGATTGTTGGGGAGGAAGAGGAGAAAAACGGAACGGTCTCTGTTAGAAAACACGGACAAGAAGGAAAAGGAAATATTACAGTCAAAATAGAAGATTTTGTTGCAATTATTAATGAAGAAGTTGCCAAAACCTTAAAAACATTTGAAGTTTAACTAAAATTATAAAGCCATAGCAATTAGAAACAACAAGGGGTATCAACCTCGAGTAGAAAAAAAAGATGAACACAGAATAAATAATTTTATTCGTGTTCCCGAAGTACGTCTTGTAGGAGACAATGTAGAACAAGGAATTTTTAAAACATCGGATGCATTGCGTCTAGCCGATGAATTAGAATTAGACTTGGTTGAAATCTCTCCTAATGCTGAGCCACCTGTATGTAAAATAATGGACTACAAAAAGTTCGTTTACATGCAGAAGAAACGAGACAAAGAATTAAAAGCTAAGTCGACACAAATTGTAGTTAAAGAAATTCGTTTTGGTCCTCAAACAGATGAGCACGATTACGACTTTAAAAGAAAGAATGCCGAAAAATTCCTTAAAGAAGGAGCAAAATTAAAGGCGTTTGTATTCTTTAAAGGAAGATCAATCATCTATAAAGAGCAAGGTCAAATATTATTATTACGATTGGCTCAAGACCTTGAAGATTTTGGAAAAGTAGAAGCTTTACCAGTTTTAGAAGGAAAGAGAATGATCATGTATATTGCTCCTAAAAAGAAAAAATAGTCTCAGGTTTTATTAAAATTAAACCTTGAACGAAAAATAAGTAAGTAAGTTGAATTTAAATAAATTAGGGAAATTATGCCTAAAATGAAAACAAAATCTAGTGCTAAGAAACGTTTTAAAGTTACTGGCTCTGGAAAGATTAAAAGAAAACACGCTTTCAAAAGTCACATTTTGACCAAGAAATCTAAAAAGCGTAAATTAGCTTTAACACATGCTGCATTGGTTCACAGTACAGACATGAAAAGCATCAAACAACAATTAAGAATTATATAATGTTTATGGTTTATCGCTTATGGATTTATCCTTTACTTTAAACTTTAAACATTAAACTTTTATTCTTTAGGTTAAAACAAATTTAATAACCTTGGAGTATGGCTTTAAGTTCCCTTGATTAAATTCGGGACGCCTGCTACAAAAAAACAAGAAAATTATGCCAAGATCAGTAAATTCAGTTGCTAAAAGAGCAAGAAGAAAAAAGATAATGAAGCAAGCCAAAGGTTTCTTTGGTCGTCGTAAAAACGTTTGGACTGTTGCCAAAAACGCAGTTGAAAAAGCGATGGTTTACGCTTATCGCGATAGAAAACAAAACAAGAGAAACTTCCGTGCTCTATGGATCATGCGTATTAACGCTGGTGCTAGATTAGAAGGAATGAGTTACTCTCAATTCATGGGGAAAGTAAAAGCTAACGGTATCGAATTGAACCGTAAAGTTCTTGCAGATTTAGCAATGAATCACCCAGAAGCTTTCAAAGCTATCGTGAAAAAAGTGAAATAAAAAAACGTTTGTACAACTTATTCAACTTACTTATTTAAAATCCCAATCTAACGATTGGGATTTTTTTTATAAATGATATATTTAATCACCAATGCATAAAAAATCAAGTTATATATTAGAAATCTCCAACAAAAAATTAGAACTTTACACGCTTTTTAATTTGGTATAAACTAAGTTATAAAACTCCCTTCTAATGAAAAAGAAAATAGAAATATTAGCTCCAGCTAAAAATTTAATTCAAGGTGTTGCAGCGATAAATAGTGGTGCCGATGCACTATATATCGGAGCACCTCAATTTGGAGCACGATCAAATGCTACCAATTCTATTGAAGATATTGCCGAATTGGTTAAATATGCTCACCTATTTAATGCCCAAGTATTTGTAGTAATCAACACGATTTTATACGACAACGAATTGGAAACGTGCCGCAAATTAATTTGGGATTTATACGAAATTAAAGTCGATGCCCTTATCATTCAGGACATGGCTATCTTTGAAATGGACTTGCCGCCTATTGTGCTTCATGCCAGTACGCAATCTAACAATAGAGATGCCGATAAAATTAAATTCTTAAAAGATGCCGGAATAAAACGAGTGGTATTGGCTCGTGAATTGAATTTGCATCAAATAAAAGAAATCAGTGATACAGCCGATGTTGAACTGGAATTTTTTGTAACCGGCGCCTTGTGCGTTTCTTTTAGTGGAAACTGTTACATGAGTGTGGCCAATGGCGAAAGATCAGCAAACAGAGGGTCTTGCGCCCAAAACTGTCGCTTACCTTACAATTTAATTGATGGAAATGGAGATACGTTAATTAAAAACAGCCACCTTCTTTCTATAAAAGATTTGGATGTATCCGATCAAATTCCGAATTTAATTGAAGCCGGAATTTGCTCTTTCAAAATTGAAGGCCGTTTAAAAGATGTGGTTTATGTGAAGAACAATGTTTCTTATTTAAGGCAAAAATTGGATTCATTTTTAGAAGGTAATGAAAAGTATACAAAAGCTTCATCTGGAAAATGCACTTATACTTTTGATTCTTCTTTAAACCGAACTTTTAACCGAGGGTATACCGATTATTTTGTTAACGAAAGACACCAATCCATCGGTTCTTGGGAAAGCCCAAAATCAAAAGGACAATATATTGGAAAACTAATTCGAACCGTTGGAAATTCCTATGAAATTGAAAATGGTAACTTATTAAATAACGGAGACGGATTGTGCTACATTAATGATGATAATGAAGCGGAAGGAATCTATGTAAACCGCGCTGAAAATGGTTTTGTTTACCCAAATGTATTGAAGGAGATTAAGGACGGCACCTTTATTTACCGAAATAACGATGCTGCATTCATTAAAATTGTTGAAAGAGAAGATAGTGCCATTCGAAAAATAAGCACTAAATTATTACTAACGGATACAGAAAATGGATTTGAATTAACGGCTACCGATGAAGATGGAAATGTAAGTTCTGTAAATTTAGAACACCCTAAAGAGCTTACTAAAAACAACGAATCGATTGAGGAAAACTTCAAAATAAATTTAGCTAAAACAGGATTTACTCCTTATACTGCTGATGAAATTACAATTCAGTTTTCGGGGAATTGGTTTCTTCCTATTTCAAAAATTAACGAAATGCGAAGATTAGTTTTTGAAAAATTAACCGAAATTCGATTAGAAAACTACCACGTTGAAGAACAACCAATCGTAAAAACATCGCATCCTTATCCAGAAACAAAATTGGATTTTATGTACAATGTTTCCAATAAATTGGCGCGTAAGTTTTACGAACGACATGGTGTAACTGAAATTGAAAAGGCATTCGAATTGCAATGGGATCCAGGAAAATCTAGGGTGATGACCACCAAATACTGCATCAAATACGAATTAGAAAAATGCCCTAAATACCATAAAGATACCCTTGGCGTAAAAGTAAAAGAGCCATTAGTATTAAAGCAAGGCGAATTGGAATACAAATTAAAATTCAATTGCAAGCCCTGTGAAATGGAAATTTGGGAAAAAGACGCCGAATTTGAAATAGAAGAAGATTAATAATTAAAACAAATAAGACCATGTTTAAAAAAATAATACTAGTATTTAGTCTGTTTACTTCATTTACTTCGCAAGCACAATTAAAAACATTTACGCTAGACGAAGCAGTAATGCAACAGTCAAGAGCCTTTAGAGCGGATAAATTGGTTGGTTTCCAATGGATTCCAAACACCACGAATTATGTGTATTACACTGACGCTAATTCAAAAATGATGCAAGCCTCAGCCAAAGATAGTAAAGCAAAAGAATTAGTTACTTTAACTGAAATCAACTCGGCTTTAGGAACCAAATTAAAAAGTTTTGCAGGATTGGAATGGATTGATTCCACTTCATTTTTAATTTCTGAAAATGGCAAATATTATATCTATTCCATTACTTCTAAAACCGGAAAAAATATTCAAGTGAGTGCCAATTCAGACGAAAACCAAACATTTGATTCAGCTAAAAATAATCTAGCGTTTACAGTAGATAACAATTTGTATTTCTACAATAAAAACAAAGAAAAAATAACGGTAACCAATGAGAGTAATAAAGGAATTGTTTCAGGACAATCTATTTCTCGAAATGAATTTGGAATCAGCAACGGTATTTTCTGGTCTCCAAAATCATCTTATTTAGCTTTTTATCAAAAAGACCAAAGCGAAGTGGCCGATTATCCTTTATTAGATATAAATGAAACTCCGGGTAAATTAGAAAATTTAAAATACCCGATGATCGGACAAAAATCAGAAAAACCAAGAGTAGGTATTTACAATCTAGCAACAGGAAAAACCGTATTTATTGCTCCTAAAAGCGGAAATGCAAACGACTACCTAACCAACCTTTCATGGACTCCTGATGAAAAATACGTTTTGATTGCAGAGTTAAACCGTGAGCAAAACGACATGTATTTAAATGTATACGATGCCAATTCGGGTGCTTTTATAAGAACAATATTAAATGAAAAAAACAATGCTTGGGTAGAGCCAGAACATGAGGCTTTTTTCCCAAATGCTAACTCCAATAACTTTGTATGGTTTAGTGAAAAAGAGGGATTTCATAACCTATACTACTACACTATTGATGGTAAATTAATCAAACAATTAACGAACAATAAATTTCCAGCAAGAGAAATCATTGGAACAAATCCTGCAGGAACTGAGATTTATTTCAAAGCAACTGGTGCCAATGCAACCAACATGTTAGTATACAAAGTAACTCTTGGCGGGAAACAAACCTTAATTACAAAAGAGGAAGGAGTTCACTCCGTTGCTGTTTCTACCGATGGAAAATGGTTTTTTGATGAATTCTCTAATCATTCTACACCATCAAAATCATTGTTATATGATGCTAAGTTAAATGCCACTACCCTATTGGTTAGCAAAAACAAATACGACGGATACCAAATTGGAACTTCCGAAATTAAAATCATTAAAGCTGCCGATGGAACAACCGATTTATACACCCGTCTAATCAAACCAAGCAACTTTGATGCAACCAAAAAATATCCTGTTTTAGTTTATGTTTACGGAGGTCCACATGCGCAAATGATTACCAATTCCTTTTTAGATGGTGCTAATCTTTGGATGTACTGGATGGCAGAACAAGGGTATTTAGTATTCACTGTAGACAACAGAGGTTCAGATAATAGAGGTTTCGCTTTTGAAAGCGTAATCTACGGAAGATTGGGTGTAAATGAAATGGAAGACCAATTGAAAGGGGTTGAATACTTAAAATCGTTGCCTTATGTTGATGGAAACCGTCTTGCCGTTCACGGATGGAGCTATGGCGGATTCATGACAACTTCTTTAATGCTAAGAAAACCAGATACTTTTAAAGTAGGTGTTGCTGGTGGGCCGGTAACCGATTGGAAATGGTATGAAGCAATGTATGGCGAGCGTTATATGGATACCCCTGTAGAAAACCAAAAAGGTTTTGAAGAAGCAAGTACCCTAAATTATGTGAATAATTTAAAAGGCAAACTATTATTAATTCACGGAACCAGCGATGACACCGTTGTAATGCAGCACAATTTTGCATTAGTGAAAAAGTTCATCGAGGCTCAAAAACAAGTTGACTTTTTCCCTTACCCAATGGCAAAACACAATGTTTTTGGTAAAGATCGCGTACATTTGATGACCAAAGTATTGAATTACATAATTGAAAATAATAAGTAATCATTTAAGAAGCTATTCCTGCTATTCGTTGCAATCTTTCATTTTTTTAAGAAAAAAAATAAAAGGATTTTCACTACTATCAGGGCTAAAAAAAATCCCAAACTCAAGAGTTTGGGATTTTTTATTTTAAGATATTTATTATGTTTTTTGCTTTTTCTTCTTAGCCGCAGGAAATAAAATATTGTTTAGAATTAATCGAAACCCAGGTGAATTGGGATGCAAATCCAATACCGTTGGTGCATCACCCACTCGATGCTGATAATCCTCAGGATCATGACCACCATAAAAAGTGAAAAAGCCTTTACCTTTTTGTCCGTGTATATATCGGGCTTCGCTATTTAATTCATTTTGTCCAAGAATTAATACATTCGATTTAATCAACTCACTATCAAAAGCAGTAGATTGTCCCATAAATCCTTTCACTAATGAAGTGTGATTTTGACACAACATACTCGGAATCACATCCCATTTAGCCGAAAAATCCATCAATGTAAAATAATCTTTTTCCATAGGAATTTTTCTTTTTTCAGTCATATCAATATCCGAAAACTCATAATGATCTGGCTTTCTATCTAATATAAAATTCTTAAAAGCAAAGGTTTTATTGTAATCAATTAACGCTTGATAATTCGGAGAACTGTTATCACCATCAAACATGGGTTCACAAATATCAACTCCTTCAGCTGAAAGTGCAATATCAAAACTATCCGTGGCAGAACACATGGCAAACATAAAGCCACCGCCAATTACAAAATCGCGTATTTTTTTGGCAACAGCCAGTTTCTCTTCTGATACTTTTCCATAACCAAGTTTGGCTGCCAATGCTTCTGCTTCTTTCTTTTGGTCAATATACCAAGGGGCATTTCTATAAGCTCCATAAAATTTTCCGTATTGACCCGTAAAATCTTCGTGGTGCAAATGCAACCAATCGTATAAAATCAATTGATCCGATAGTACTTCTTCATCATATATTGGGGTAAACGGAATTTCTGCATAAGTCAAAACCATAGTTACCGCATCATCCCAAGGTTGCTTCCCTTTGGGTGTATAAACCGCAATTTTGGGTGCTTTTTCTAATATTACGGTTTCCATATTTTGAGATGGAGACGAAATATCTGCCAATATCGATTCTTCTTCTGCATCGGATAAAATCTCAAAACTCACGCCACGAATTTGACATTCCTTTCTAATTTCTGGAGCATCGGGTAATAAAAAAGAACCCCCACGATAATTTAGTAACCAACTCGCTTTGTATTTTTTATCCAAGCACCAATAGGTGATTCCGTATGCTTTTAGGTGATTTTTTTGAGAAATGTCATCCATTGGAAGCAAAATAAAATTTGCCTTCATAGAAAAGGAAATCAACAAAAGAAAAATTAAATACTGTTTTTTGAAAAGCATTACATCAAAAATTAATTCAATCCCAAAACAGAATCGATTTCTCAAAGATAGTAGATAAAACTGTAAAGAAAAAGCTAAATTTTTATTCTAAAACGGAACATCGCTGTCGTCGTCATTTGAATTTAAATTACTTCCAAAAGCTTCATTTGGGGATGGTAAATTTTTGGTAAAAAACGGATTATCATCCAGGTTCATTTTAGAAGGCAAATCATTAAAAGCAGAGCCATATTCTTCTAAATTATCGAATTTACCAAGGTTTCCAATGAATTTCAATCGGATGTTTTCTAAAGAACCATTACGGTGTTTTGCAATAATAAATTCTGCCTGACCTTCTGTTGGTGATTGCTCATCATCATCCCATTCTTCAATTTTGTAGTATTCAGGACGGTAAATAAACGAAACGATATCGGCATCTTGCTCAATCGCTCCCGATTCACGAAGGTCGGAAAGCAATGGTCTTTTGCTCGATCCACGAGTTTCTACCGCACGCGATAATTGAGACAGTGCTATCACTGGCACTTCCAACTCTTTAGCTAAGGCTTTTAAGTTACGAGAGATTGTTGAAATTTCTTGCTCACGATTACCACCACCTTTACCGTTTCCGCCGGCAGTCATTAATTGTAAGTAATCCACAATAATTAACTTGATTCCGTGCTGAGAAGCCAATCGGCGCGCTTTGGCACGTAAATCAAATATAGATAATGACGGAGTATCATCAATAAATAAAGGCGCTTTTTCAAGGTCTTTTACTTTCACAGAAAGTTGCTCCCATTCGTGTTTTTCTAATTTTCCGGTACGCAATTTTTCTGAAGACAAACCGGTTTCAGAAGAAATTAAACGGGTAATTAGCTGTACCGAAGACATCTCAAGTGAAAATAATGCAACAGGGTGGCCAAAATCTATAGCAATATTACGCGCCATTGAAAGTACGAATGCCGTTTTACCCATACCAGGTCTAGCAGCAATAATAACCAAATCGGAAGGTTGCCATCCCGAGGTTACTTTGTCTAGTTTTTCAAAACCAGTTGCTATTCCGGATAGACCCTCTTTATTGGCAATTTCTTCAATTCGCTTTTTCGCCTGAATAACTAAACTTTGTGCCGTTTCGGAACTTCGTTTGATATTCCCTTGTGTCACTTCGTACAATCTGCTTTCGGCTTTGTCTAACAAATCAAAAACATCGGTAGTTTCATCATACGATTCTTCAATAATTTCATTTGAAATTCGAATCAAGCTACGCTGAATGTATTTTTGAAGAATAATTCTCGAGTGGAATTCAATATGCGCCGAAGAGGAAATCTTTTGCGTAAGCTGAATTAAGTAATAATCACCACCTGCTAATTCTAATTTGGCATTCTTTTTTAACTGAGAAGAAACCGTTAATAAGTCAATAGGCTGAGAATCTGTGAATAACTGAAATATGGCTTCAAAGATGTGCTTGTGTGCTTCTTTGTAAAATGCCTCAGATTGTAAAATATCAATAACCTCATCAACTCCTTTTTTATCAATCATCATCGCACCCAAAACTGCTTCCTCAAGTTCGAGTGCTTGTGGAGGTAGCTTGCCTTTTTCTAGACTGATAATCGGAGTTTTTTCTACTCGTAAAGGATTTAAATTTTTGATATTTTCCATATAGCGAAAGTAACCAATTCTTAGTTTTTATTAAAGTTTAGTTATTACCTTGTCTTGTTGATAACTAAACGATTTTTGTTGACAACCAAAAAAAAATCCGGAACCAAAGGGCTCCGGATTTTAATCTTTTGTAGGAATATTACTCCTTATACTCACCCATTTTACTGTATTTATCCATTCTTTGAGCCACTAGCTCCGTTGTTGATAAATCTTTTAGGTCTTTATAAAATTTGGTTATGTATTGTTGTACTGTTTTAAAAGTAGTTTCTCTATCATAATGTGCTCCACCTAGAGGCTCCGGAATAATATCGTCTACTAATTTTTGTTTTTTCATATCGGCAGAAGTTAGTTTTAATGCCTCCGCTGCTTGCTCTTTATACTCCCAACTTTTCCAAAGAATCGAAGAACATGATTCAGGGGAAATAACAGAATACCAAGTGTTTTCCATCATTAAAACGCGATCTCCAACACCTATTCCTAAAGCACCACCAGAAGCTCCTTCTCCAACAATTACGCAGATGATTGGAACTTTAAGTCGGCACATTTCAAGTATATTTCTTGCAATAGCTTCTCCTTGCCCTCTTTCTTCGGCTTCCAATCCTGGATAAGCACCTGGAGTATCAATAAAAGTAACTACAGGAACACCAAATTTTTCGGCCATTTTCATTAATCTCAAAGCCTTTCTATAACCTTCAGGATTTGCCATACCGAAGTTTCGGTACTGACGGGTTTTAGTATTATACCCTTTTTGTTGACCAATAATCATAAATGATTGACCATCAATTTTACCCAATCCACCAATCATGGCTTTATCATCTTTAAAACCTCTATCTCCAAAAAGTTCTAAAAATGTATCGCCACAAATAGCGTTAATATAATCTAAAGTATATGGTCTATTAGGATGACGAGACAATTGAACTCGTTGCCAAGCTGTTAGATTTTTATATATATTTTTCTTGGTTTCTTCTAGTTTCTTCTCTATCTGTTTGCAGGTGTTGGTAACATCTACATCAGATTCTAAACCAATAATTTCACATTTGTCTAATTGGTCTTCTAATTCTTTTATAGGAAGCTCAAAATCTAAGTATTCCATAGTTTTGCTGCGTTTAATTAAAATTTGAACTACAAATATAAAATTTTATATCTACTCTAAAAGCAATTTTTAAGTATAAGTTGTAAACAAATCTTTTAAGTCTTTTTGTATTTTGCCTTTATTACAGCATTTAGGATTACCGTAATCAAAATAATAAATGCCCCAAGATAAAAAGTTGAACTCATTTGTTCTTTTTCTTTAAAAATAAGTACTGCAAGTAGTATTCCGTAAATAGGCTCTAAATTAATGGTTAGCATCACGGTATAAGGGCTAAGGAATTTCATAACCGAGGTTGATGCAATAAACGCATAGGCAGTGCATACCGAGCTCAATATCAATAAATACATAAAATCATTGAGGGTAATTTGAAAAAAGTCTGCATTAAAACTTGAGCTTCCCAATAAAAACAGAGAAAAGAATAGTACCCCCCCTAAAAGTTCATAAAAAGAAATCACTTTAGGTTCATAATTTTCAACAAACTTACTATTGATTACAGCGAAGGAGGCAGATAGAAAAGCCGAAATTAGAGCAAGAATTATCCCTTCAGAATATTGACCTTCCACATTAAATATAATAGAAAGTCCGACAACAACCAGTAAACCGAAGAAGATTTCATACCATATTATCTTTTTCTTAAAAAATATAGGTTCAATTAAGGAGGCAAAAAAGGCTCCCGTTGATAAACAGGCTAAGGTTATGGAAACATTGGATACTTTAATGGCTCTAAAAAAAGTAAACCAATGCAGAGCAATTACCAATCCGGCGACTAAAAACTTTAAGATTACTTTTTTTGGTAATTTAATTGAAGTATTGGTGATTTTGTTATAAATAAATATAAAGACAACAGCAAATAGCATACGAAACCAAACCAATGGCAATGCGTCAAGAGTAATGAGTCTCCCTAAAATAGCAGTAAATCCCCAGATAAATACTATCCAGTTTAATTTTATGTAACTTTTCGTGTTATCGCTTAGCATTTCTAAGTAAAAATAATGCTAATATACCAAAAACTAAGTTAGGTATCCACACGGCAATAATTGGTGGAGCTGAAGATTTTTCGGCCAAAACTCCAAAAACCTTATCTAAAAACACAAAGGCAAAAGCTAGCAAGATTCCAATTGCAAGATTCATTCCCATACCGCCTCTTCGCTTCATAGCAGATACTGCCACGGCAATAATTGTTAAAATAAATGCCGAAATTGGAATACTAAACTTTTTATAAAAAACCACCAAATAAACATTAATATTTGAAGAACCTCTTTGTCTTTCTTTATCAATAAAATGGGTTAACTTGGTGTAATTTAATGTTTCAGCAATATAAACTACAGGAGTTAAATCTTCAAGATCAAATTTAAAAACGGTATCCTTTACACTACCCGTTTCAATGTAATCACCCAGTGGTCCTACTTTTCGTTTGGTATAATTAAATAAAGAATAATTTCTTTTTTTTGGATTCCAAGTAATTCTTTCAGCAGTAACTTTATATTTCAACTTATCTTTTTCAAAGCGTTCCATCGAAAAATTGAAAGCCATCTTTGAATCCGAATTATAATTACTCACATAAATATATTCTTCTTTATTTATTTGACGGTATACATCTGAATTGTCACGTATTTCATTTTGGCCATTTCCAATTAAATAGGTATATCTAAAATTATTAAACCCTTCACTTGCCTTGGGAACCAAGAAAAAACCCATTAGTAAAGCAAATATCGAAACGATGGTTGCACCAATAATATAAGGCCGTAAAAATCGTGTAAAAGAAATACCAGAACTTAAAATGGCTATAATTTCGGTATTGTTGGCCAATTTTGAGGTAAACCAAATTATCGATAAAAACAAAAATATCGGAAAAAGTAAATTGGCAAAATAAATTGTAAAGTCTAAATAATACTGAGCGATTGCAGAGAATGGCACATGATTCTCAATCATTTTATTAACCTTCTCAGACACATCAATAGTTATCCCAATTGGGATAAACAACAATATCATAACTGTAAAAGTGCTTAAATATCGTTTTAATATGTATTTATCTAAAATTGTTAACATGAATAAATATGTTATAATCTTTGGCTCATTTGTTTCACCATCATTTCTTTCCAAACTCTAAAATCTCCAGCTAATATATGTTTTCTTGCTTCACGCACTAACCACATATAAAACCCAAGATTATGAATGGTTGCAATTTGTTTTCCTAAATATTCATTTGAAGCAAATAAATGACGAAGATACGCTTTGGTATATTCGGTATCTACAAATGTAATTCCCATTTCATCTAACGGTGAAAAGTCGGCTTCCCATTTTTTATTCTTAATATTTATGGTTCCGTTAGCGGTAAATAACATTCCGTTTCTAGCATTACGCGTTGGCATCACACAATCAAACATATCAACCCCTAACGCTATATTTTCTAATATATTTATTGGAGTTCCAACACCCATTAAATAACGTGGTTTGTCTTCAGGTAAGATATCACAAACAACCTCAGTCATGGCATACATTTCTTCAGCTGGTTCCCCTACTGATAATCCTCCAATAGCATTTCCTTGTTGATTGGAATTGGCAATATACTCGGCCGATTGCATTCTTAAATCTTTGTAGGTACTTCCTTGCACAATTGGAAAGAAAGTTTGGTCGTAACCATATTTAGTTGGTACTTTTTCCAAATGATTGATACAACGATCCAACCATCGGTGTGTCATTTTCATGGAACGCTGTGCGTAGCGATAATCACATGGATAGGGGGTACATTCGTCAAAAGCCATGATAATATCAGCACCTATGGTTCTTTGAATCTCCATTACATTTTCGGGTGTAAAAAAATGGTACGAACCATCAATATGCGATTTAAACTTTACTCCTTCTTCTTTTA
>JBILNU010000127.1:0-4212 GCA_044374815.1 Flavobacterium sp. | reverse complement strand
AAGTTTTTAAAACTCACAGCCGATTTATTACTCCATTGGCTCCAATTATCTTGAAAACCTTCTAATTTATATTGGTACTCTGCAGCAATATATTTATTAAATTGAGCTACAGAAAAATTTATTGAAATATTATTTTCATCGTGCTTTAATTCTCCTTCATCACCGATTGAAATATAACTTGCCTTATTATTAAGAGAATTTACACTAATTGAGGATATAAAAACTTTATTATTTTTAAAACTAAGGTCATTGATATTTATCGTATTGTAACCATCAGTTGTACCTATCAAATAACAATAATCATTAAGTTGAGTGATATTTTCATAACCCGTTAATGCATTGGTAAACTTAGAAGGAATAGGAATTGCATTCTGTTTTAGTTCATAATTAAACTTATTTCGATAAAAATAATAGATGTAATGTTTAGAAAAGAACCAAATTTTATTTGATTTATCTACGATCATTTTTCCTGAAGTAAACTCATCATCGGTGAAAATTTTACTTAATGTAGCATCTTTTTCAAAAGTATTTTTTTTAAGATTTATCTTCAATACACCTTCTTTATAAGCATAGTATATAGAGTTATTATATTTAATTAAACTAGCATTTTTACCTTTAGTTGGATAATTTAACTTTACAACATTTGTAGCTTTAGAAAAATTATCATCAATTTTAAATTTAAAAACTCCTTTATATTCATGACTCACATAAATTTCATTAGGTGTACTTAATTCAAAGTATTTGGATGAATAATCAAAACCCGAAATTTTATTTCTAAAAGTCCATTGATTGTTCATTTTTTCAAGAACTGAAATACCATAATAATTACCTTGAAGAACTATATTGGTATTTGAAATATTTTGAAATTTCCATGTTCCCGATTGATTAAAAATACATTTGGCAGAAATATTATCAATAATAAATGTCCCTGAATCATGGCCACAAAATAAAACGTTTTGATGCACAAACAAAGACCATACCTGACCTTTTGTGCCGCTAATTAAATGAAATGTATCCGAAGAATTATTTAGTTTATAAAACAAGCCTTGATTAGTTCCTACATATAATTTTCCGTTAAATAAAACGGAAGCGTAAACCGTACCTAATTTACCCGATTCGTCAGAAAAACTTTTAATTGGCGATTGTAGATTAATACAATTAATGCCATTATCGAGACCAATCCAAAGGTTTTGATCTACATCTTCAAATAAAGAAAGTACTGTATTATTGCTTAAACCATTTGTTTGTGAGATATGATAATCTATGTTTCCTGTTTTGGAAACAATATAAATCCCATCAGATATTGTTCCTATTGCAAAACTTCCATTATTTAATTGGCAACTGCTGTAAATGCTAGTATAATTTAATTCAGAATCAGCTGCAGTGCTAAATTTTGAAGCACCATTTTTATTTAACCTAAAAAAACCGTTTGATTGAGTATGGATAATTAAACCATAAGCATCTACAACAACATTAACAATTTTATTATTTTTAAAAAGCGCATCATTAGAAACTAATTTACTTTTTCCGTTTTCAATTTCAAATAATCCTTCATTAATAACTTGAAAATAAATTGCATTATCGGTTTTAAATGACTTGGTAATGTTATTTTTTGGAGTAATTATTTTAAATTTCTTTGTCTCGGTATCGTAAATATAAATCCGATTTAAAGATTGGAAAACAACCCATTTATCAATATTTAATATATTCCAAAACTGTTCATCGTCTATAATTTTATTTTTAATATTCTTACTTAAAGAATTATAAACAAGTCTGCCGTTGGTCATTCTTTTCCAATACCCAAACTCCATGTAACTCCCCGTGTAAATTAAATCATCAATGGCTTTTACAGAACGAATAATTGTTTCGTTAGGAGATTTATATAACGACCACGTAGTTCCATTATATTCAAGCAATCCTTCGTTGTTAGCAAAATAAAGAAGATGGTTTTTATCTTGAGCTACCATCCAATTTTGGTTTCCAGCATTATAGATAACCGGATTGAATTTTACAATTGGTGGTAATTCTTGAGAAATTCCATTTAATGAAAACACTAAAATTAAAAAGGATACTATTCTAAAACAAAATATTTTGGGCATTATTTGTTTAAAATTAAAAGTTTATCAGCACTAAAGATATACAATATTGATAAATATCATGGTTTTAAAACAAAAAAAAAAGCACGTTATAAATAACGTGCTTTTAATAATAAAAAACTTAACTTAACTTATTTAACTTAATTTTTAATAAATTTTGTTGTTGAAGTTTTACCTTCTATTGTACTATTTACAAAGTAAAGTCCGTTTTGAAGATTTGAAACATCCATTGTCATCGAATTAGACATAGGGTTTTTACTCATAACTTCTTGTCCTAATACATTATAAATCGAAATACTCTCAATAGCATTCTTAGCCTCAATTGTTAAACTAGTTGAAGTTGGATTTGGATATAATTTCACATTAGATGTGTTGAATGTATCCGCAGAAGCAGTAGCTGCTCTATATAAATAAATATTATCAATATAAACGTCACCTAAATTTGATTGAATTAAAAATTCTTTTAATACTTCTCTATTAAGGGATGGAGTAGCTCCTTGAGGAGTAAATGTTGAAAATTCAACATCTAATGATACCCAAGCACCTGCAGTTGGTGGCAAATTAGTCAATAAAAGAGCATTACTTTCTCCTACTGGATTAGCAGCATGATTTGATAATTTTGGATTTAGAACTTTTCCTGTTAAATTTGTGCTAGATGGAATCCAATAATCCATATGAAAATGTGTCATATCAGTTGCATTGGTATAAGAACTTAATACAACACCAATAAATCCATCACCTGCAAATTCTATTTTTTTAGTTGGATTCGTAGCAACCAAAACATCCAAAACAGGCTTACCTGTTGGAGGAGACCAAATTGGAGCTTGGTTCCAGTTGTCTATAGAAATATTAGAGTAAGCATCGCTAAATAAAGAAATAACATCCCAAGCATTTCTTGCAGGGGGAGTTGGAGCAGCAACTAATGGTGGTGAGACACATGGTGTACATGAACCACCACAATCTACGCCAGTTTCATCACCATTTTGAATACCATCATTACAAGTAGATGTACCAAGTTTAATAAATTTAAAACGCCACCATCCATTACCAGCATTAATCTCTACAGTCAATTCAGTAGAAGTTACAGAAGATACAATATAAGTAATTGAGTTTGGAGCATTTAATGGACTTGTTAATTCTGCACCATTAATTGCTTTAGCTAATCCTAGGTAAGCACCAACACCATTTAAAGTTAACGTTCCATTTACATTGTTGTAGGTATATGTAGCTGCATTTGAACCATTGTGAGGAGCCACTGGAGTTCCACATACATCTACAGCCCCTTGCCAAGCTTCTAACCAAGTTTGAGAACCTTGAACATTTGAAAAAGTTCCATTTGCATTAAAAACATATTCATCATCAAATAAACATGCTCTAGTGGTAACATCAGCTGGTGAACTTGAGTACCAAATGTAATTACCTTGATTTGGTCCTACAGCAAAAGCTCCCGCTTGAGGAATTAACTTCCATGTTCCTTCAATTGGGGAACTTACAACTTGTTTTGTAAATTTAAAACGCCACCATCCATTACCAGCATTAATCTCTACAGTCATTTCAGTAGCTGTTAAAGATGATACAATATAAGTAATTGAATTTGGCGCATTCAATGGACTTGTTAATTCTGCACCATTAATTGCTTTAGCTAATCCTAAATAGGCACCAACACCATTTAAGGTTAATGTTCCAGCTGTACTGTTGTAAGCATAAGTTGCAGCATTAGAGCCGTTGTGAGGAGCTACTGGTGTTCCACATACATCTGTAGCACCTTGCCAAGCCTCTAACCATGTTTGTGAACCAAGAATATTTTGAAACGAGCCATTTGCATTGAAAACATATTCATCATCAAATAAACATGCTCTAGTGGTAACATCAGCAGCAGAACTTGAATACCAAATGTAATTACCTTGATTTGGCCCTACAGCAAAGGCTCCTGCTAGCGGAGTTAATTTCCAAGTTCCATCAATTGGGGAACTTACAACTTGTTTTGTGAATTTAAAACGCCACCATCCATTACCAGCATTAATCTCTACAGTCATTTCAGTAGCTGTTAAAGATGATACAATATAAGTAATTGAATTTGGCGCATTCAATGGACTTGTTAATTCTGCACCATTAA
>JBILNU010000128.1:0-4212 GCA_044374815.1 Flavobacterium sp. | reverse complement strand
TGAAATAAATTTACTTCAATCGCAATTTAAAATTGCATACGAATTACTTTATTATTTACCAATCTTTGCTGAAAAACTCGCCGATAATCCTTCGTTTGAAAAAAGAACAGATTTTATTTTCATTGGCAATTTTCTGCACGAGCCCAATTTAGATTGCGTTCGTTATTTATCTGAAACTATTTGGCCATTGCTTACCAAGCAATTGCCGGAAGCAAAAATGTTGGTATATGGGGCTTATCCTAGCCCGAAGGTAATGCAATTGCACAATCCAAAAATGAAATTTGAGGTTTTGGGTAGGGCAGAAGACGCTTTCGAGGTCATAAAAAAAGCCAAAGTAATGTTGGCGCCTTTACGATTTGGTGCAGGACTAAAAGGCAAACTTTTGGAGGCTATGCAATGCGGAACTCCAAGTGTTACTTCTTCAATTGGTGCAGAAGCTATGGTTGGTGGTATGGAATGGAATGGCTTTATTTCGGATGATGCTAATGATTTTGTTACTTCGGCTGTTCAGCTTTATAGAGATGAAAATCTTTGGGAAACGTGTCAAGTGAATGGTTCTGCTTTATTAGAGAATCGTTACCATAAAAATTTATTTGAAAGCAACTTTATGAAACAAGTGACAATGGTTATTGAAAATCTATACCAACATCGCAAAGCAAACTTTATAGGTTCAATTTTGAACCACCACCTAAATTTAAGCACCAAATACATGAGTAGGTGGATTGAAGAAAAGAATAAAACAAAATAAAAAACCGCTCATCAAGAGCGGTTTTTTTATAATATAATAGCTATAAATTAAGCTAACATAGTCACTGGATTTTCAATAAACATTTTTAATGTTTGTAAGAACTGAGCTCCGGTTGCGCCATCAATTGTTCTGTGGTCACAAGCCAATGAAAGCATCATGGTATTTCCAACTACAATTTGTCCGTTTTTTACAACTGGTTTTTCAATGATTGCACCAACAGAAAGTATTGCAGAATTTGGTTGATTGATAATTGAATTGAATTCAACAATTCCAAACATGCCAAGATTAGAAACAGTAAATGTACTTCCTTCCATTTCGTTTGGAAGTAATTTTTTAGTTTTTGCTCTTCCTGCTAAGTCTCTAACGCCAGCACCTATTTGAGACAAGCTCATAGCATCTGTAAATCGTAAAACAGGAACAACTAATCCGTCTTCAACAGCTACTGCAACTCCAATATTCACATGGTGGTTGATGGTAATTGCATCCTCATTCCATTGGGAATTTATTTTTGGATGTTTTTTTAATGCCATTGCACAAGCTTTGATTACCATATCGTTGAATGATACTTTGGTATCGGGAACAGCATTTATCATTGCTCTTGATTTCATCGCTTCATCCATGCTCACTTCAATAGTTAAATTGTAGTGTGGTGCCGTGAATAAAGATTCTGCCAATCGTTTAGCAATAATTTTTCGCATTTGCGAATTGTTGATTTTTTCGGTTACTACTTCTCCAGCTGGTATAAACGGTTTTGCAGCTGCAATGGTTTGTTCTGCTTGCTGAGAGGTTGGTGCGGCAACAGGAGCTGCGCCATTGAAATTTTCGACATCACTTTTAGTGATTCGGCCATTTTCACCAGTACCATTTATTTGAGAAAGGTTGATGCCTTTATCTTTAGCAATTTGTTTAGCTAACGGAGATGCAAAAATACGATCGTTTGTGTTAGCTACTGGTTGGTGTGAAGCAACTGCTGCAACTTGCGCAACAACGGGTTCAGCACTTTTTGCTACAGGAGCTTCTGCTTTACCAAAATTCTCTGCAACACCTGTAATGTCAGTTCCTGCAGGGCCAATAATAGCTAAAACGCTATCTACTGGTGCTGATTCTCCTTCTTGAATTCCGATATATAATAAAGTTCCAGCGTTAAAAGATTCGAATTCCATGGTTGCTTTGTCGGTTTCGATTTCAGCAAGGATATCTCCTTCTTTTACATTATCTCCAACTTTTTTCAACCAAGTTGCTACAGTTCCTGTAGTCATGGTGTCACTTAAACGTGGCATCGTTATTACTTTCACTCCGGCAGGAATTGCTGCTGAAGCTGAAGTTGCAGGAGTTGCTTCAATTGGAGCTGCTTCGGCAACTGGTGCTGGAGCTGCGCCTGATAATAAACTAGAAATATCTTCGCCTTCTTTTCCTATGATAGCTAATAAAGAATCTACAGGAGCAGATTGACCTGCATCAATTCCGATGTGTAAAAGCACACCCGAATTAAAAGATTCGAATTCCATTGTAGCTTTATCGGTTTCGATTTCTGCTAAAATGTCTCCTTCTTTAATAGTGTCACCAACTTTTTTTAGCCATTTTGCAACTGTCCCTTCGGTCATCGTGTCGCTCAATCGAGGCATTGTAATTACTGTAGCCATGATTATAATCTATGAGAAATGAATGGATAATTTTCTTGTTCGTAAACCACATCATATAATTGTTGTGCTTCTGGATAAGGAGATTCTTCTGCGAATTTTTCACATTCATCAACTAAATCTTTTACTCTTTGATCCATAGCTTCAATTTCTGCGTCTGTAGCATACTTTTTTTCTTTGATGATATCTAAAACCTGAGTTATTGGGTCTATTTTTCGATATTCATCTACTTCTTCTTTTGTTCTATATAATTGTGCATCCGACATAGAGTGACCTCTGTAGCGGTACGTTTTCATTTCTAAAAATGTTGGTCCGTCCCCACGACGTGCTCTTTCAATAGCTTCTTTCATTGCTTCAGCTACTTTCACTGGGTTCATTCCATCAACTGGTCCGCATGGCATTTCATAACCTAAACCCAATTTCCAAATATCAGTATGGTTAGCCGTTCTCTCTACAGAAGTTCCCATTGCATATCCATTATTTTCACAAATAAATACTACTGGAAGTTTCCAAGTCATTGCCATATTAAACGCTTCGTGAAGCGATCCTTGACGTGCAGCACCATCACCAAAATAGGTAAGCGTAACGCCACCAGTGTTGAAATATTTATCGGCAAAAGCCATACCTGCACCAACAGGGATTTGAGCTCCTACAATTCCGTGACCACCAAAAAATCCGTGTTCTTTTGAGAAAATATGCATTGAACCACCCATACCTTTAGAAGTACCCGTTACTTTTCCGTAAAGTTCTGCCATTACTTTTTTAGGATCTACTCCCATACCAATTGGCTGAACGTGATTACGATATGCAGTAATCATTTTATCTTTTGATAAATCCATTACATGAAGAGCACCTGCAAGTACTGCTTCTTGCCCGTTATATAAATGTAAAAAACCTCTTACTTTTTGTTGAATATATACAGCAGCCAATTTGTCTTCAAATTTTCTCCAAAACTGCATGTCTTCATACCATTTTAAATAAACTTCTTTAGTAATCTCTTTCATTTTTTAATGAATTACGGATGTTATAGTATTATTTTTTATTTTATTTTGATGCAGTAAATTGCATTTCACAAATTTACGAATTGCAAAAGTAAGATATTGTAAGTAGATGTAAAAATTAATAGTGATCAAATTGTTGCAATTTATATAATGTTTAATCAAAAATATCAACTACATCGATATAGCTAAAGTGAGGTGCTATTGAATGATAAGGGCAATAAATTATTTATAGAATTGGATTTGTATACCTCACCCGATTCTCCCATAAAATAAATTTCTATAGGAGTATCTTGTTTAAATTCATATTCAGCTATTGATTGTCGGCAAGCACCACAAGGTGGGATTGGCGATAAAGTTGGATTGCTATCAGACGCTGCTGTAATTGCTATCGTAACTATTTTAGCCTCAGGATAAATGGCGCCAGCTTGATATATAGCAACTCTTTCTGCACATAATCCTGAAGGGTATGCCGCATTTTCTTGATTGGATCCCAATACAATTTTGCCATTATCTAATGCAACAGCAGCACCAACTCTAAAATGTGAATAAGGAGCATAGGCTTTTGTTCTAATCGCAACTGCCTCATTCATTAACGATTGAATATTCTCTGGTAATTGAGTTTGATCTTCAAAAATTTTAAATGAGGTCGTAATGTTTAATTCTTTCATAATATAAAAGGAAAAAAAATCCAAATTTTATTGAAATTTGGATTGTAATTTTTTTGTATTTAGCTATTAAAGATCATCGTATTTTTCACCAAAATTAAATGTAAGAGAAAAACGAAGCGTATTTTCGAGGGGATTTCTCACTGCTGAAGCAGAAA
>JBILNU010000126.1:0-4229 GCA_044374815.1 Flavobacterium sp. | reverse complement strand
TTCTCAAATCTTTTAGGTACATTTTTGTCTTTATTTCTGTTATTCATCATAGTTTCTACTATTGATTTACTAAATTAATTGAACTTAGATTTATGATTTTGTTTCCTTAAAAAAACCTAACCATTAAGTTACTACCTCGAATTACTTCTCTAAACCTCAAACTATATTTGCAGGTGCTAGTTAAAAAACCAAAAGGTTCAATAAAAAATCGGAACGGGTTACGGGTATAAATCTTTAAAAACTTATTATAAATAAGTATTCAGTTCCGATAACTCGGAACTGAATACAGAACTTTTTATTCTTCTAATCGGATGTCTAAACCAAGTCCTTTCAATTCATGCATTAATACATTGAATGATTCTGGTAATCCTGGTTCTGGCATAGTTTCTCCCTTAACGATTGCTTCGTAAGTTTTCGCTCTTCCAATTACGTCATCCGACTTAACAGTCAAGATTTCACGTAGGGTGCTTGATGCTCCATAAGCTTCAAGTGCCCATACCTCCATCTCTCCAAAACGCTGACCTCCAAATTGAGCTTTACCTCCAAGTGGTTGTTGTGTAATAAGTGAGTAAGGTCCGATAGAACGTGCGTGCATCTTATCGTCTACCATGTGTCCAAGTTTCAACATATAGATAACTCCAACTGTTGCTGCTTGGTGGAAACGCTCTCCTGTTCCTCCGTCATATAAATAGGTATGACCAAATCTTGGGATTCCTGCCTCGTCTGTAAGTTCATTAATTTGATCTAAAGTAGCACCATCAAAGATTGGTGTTGCATATTTACGACCTAATTTTTGACCTGCCCATCCAAGAACGGTTTCATAAATTTGTCCGATGTTCATACGAGAAGGTACACCTAGTGGATTCAATACGATATCAACTGGAGTTCCATCTTCTAAGAAAGGCATATCTTCATGACGAACGATACGAGCAACAATACCTTTGTTACCGTGACGTCCCGCCATTTTATCCCCAACTTTCAATTTACGTTTTTTAGCGATATATACTTTAGCTAATTTCAAGATTCCTGCTGGTAATTCATCTCCTACAGTAATAGTGAATTTCTCTCTACGTAACGCTCCTTGTAAATCGTTTAATTTGATTTTGTAGTTGTGAATCAAATCATTAACCAAACGATTCGTTTCTTCATCAGCAACCCATTGGCCTTTTGTTAAGTGTGCGAAATCTTCTACAGCGTAAAGCATTTTTTGAGTGTATTTTTTACCTTTTGGTAATACTTCCTCACCCAAATCGTTCATTACTCCTTGTGAAGTTTTTCCGTTAACAATAACAAATAATTTTTCAATTAATTTGTCTTTTAACTCAACAAATTTAGTCTCAAATTCCATTTCAAGTGCAGTCAAATCGTCTTTGTCTTTTGTACGCTTACGTTTGTCTTTTACTGCTCTTGCAAATAATTTTTTATCTAAAACTACACCGTGTAAAGATGGAGAAGCTTTTAATGAAGCATCTTTCACATCACCTGCTTTATCCCCAAAGATCGCTCTTAAAAGTTTCTCTTCTGGAGTAGGATCTGATTCTCCTTTTGGTGTAATTTTTCCGATAAGAATGTCGCCAGGTTTAACTTCAGCTCCAATTCTAATCATTCCGTTTTCATCTAAATCTTTAGTAGCTTCTTCAGAAACGTTAGGAATATCATTAGTTAACTCTTCGTTACCTAACTTGGTATCTCTAACTTCTAATGAATAATCATCTACGTGAATAGAGGTGAAAATATCATCACGAACTACTTTTTCAGAAATTACAATCGCATCCTCGAAATTGTATCCTTTCCATGGCATAAATGCTACTTTAAGGTTTCTACCGATTGCTAATTCTCCGTTTTGAGTAGCATATCCTTCACAAAGTACTTGACCTAATTGAACTCTGTCCCCTTTTCTTACGATAGGTTTTAAGTTAATAGAGGTACTTTGGTTGGTTTTTCTAAATTTAATTAATTGGTATGTTTTTTCATCTGGGTCAAAACTTACCATTCTTTCTTCTTCCGTTCTATCGTATTTGATGGTAATCATGTTCGCATCAACATACTCAACAGTTCCGTTTCCTTCAGCATTAATTAATACTCTAGAATCAGAGGCAACTTGACGCTCTAAACCAGTTCCAACAATAGGAGCTTCAGGGCGTAATAATGGTACGGCTTGACGCATCATGTTAGATCCCATCAAGGCACGGTTCGCATCATCATGCTCTAAGAACGGAATTAATGAAGCCGAAATAGAAGCAATTTGATTTGGTGCTACGTCTGTATAATGAACCGCAGATGGCTCAACTACTGGGAAATCTCCTTCTTCACGAGCAATAACTTTATCTGAAGTAATTTTTCCTTTAGCATCCATTTCAATGTTTGCTTGCGCAATCATTTTACCTTCTTCTTCTTCTGCACTTAAATAAATAGGTTCAGAATTTAAATCTACTTGTCCGTTAGTTACTTTACGGTATGGCGTTTCAATGAATCCCATTCCGTTTACTTTAGCATAAACTCCTAGAGAAGAAATCAAACCGATGTTTGGTCCCTCTGGGGTTTCAATCGGACAAAGTCTACCGTAGTGTGTATAGTGAACGTCACGAACCTCAAATCCGGCTCTTTCACGAGATAAACCACCTGGCCCAAGGGCAGATAATCTTCTTTTGTGCGTAATCTCAGCAAGTGGATTGGTTTGATCCATAAATTGAGATAACTGGTTGGTACCAAAGAAAGAGTTGATAACCGATGATAATGTTTTAGCATTAATCAAATCGATTGGTGTAAACACCTCGTTATCTCTAACGTTCATTCTCTCACGGATGGTTCTAGCCATACGAGCTAAACCAACACCAAATTGTTGTGAAAGTTGTTCTCCAACAGTTCTTACACGACGGTTAGATAAGTGGTCAATATCATCAATATCTGCTTTTGCATTTATTAATTCTATCAAATATTTTATAATGGTAATGATATCTTCTTTCGTTAAAACTTGTTTTTCCATAGGAATATCAAGATTTAACTTTTTGTTCATTCTGTAACGACCTACTTCACCTAAGTTGTAACGTTGGTCTGAGAAGAATAATTTATCAATAATACCACGTGCAGTTTCCTCATCTGGCGGTTCTGCATTACGTAATTGTCTGTATATGTGTTCAACAGCTTCTTTTTCAGAGTTTGTTGGATCTTTTTGCAATGTATTGTGGATAATAGCATAATCAACTTGATTATTATCCTCTTTGTGTAACAAGATTACTTTTACATCAGCATCTAGAATTTCTTCTACATTGTCTTTGTCTAAGATCGTGTCACGATCTAAAATAATTTCGTTACGCTCAATAGAAACCACCTCTCCAGTATCCTCGTCCACGAAGTCTTCGTGCCAAGTATTTAATACTCTTGCAGCTAGTTTTCTACCTACTAATTTTTTAAGTCCTGATTTAGAAACTTTAATTTCTTCAGCAAGGTCAAAAATCTCAAGGATATCTTTATCTCTTTCAAAACCAATAGCACGTAAAAGTGTCGTTACTGGTAATTTTTTCTTTCTATCGATATACGCATACATTACGTTGTTGATATCGGTAGCAAATTCTATCCAAGATCCTTTAAAAGGAATTACTCTTGCAGAATATAATTTGGTTCCATTAGCATGGAAAGATTGTCCAAAAAATACTCCAGGAGAACGGTGTAATTGCGATACAACAACACGCTCAGCACCATTTATTACAAATGTTCCGCTTGGTGTCATGTAAGGAATTGTTCCTAAATATACGTCTTGAACTATAGTTTCGAAATCCTCGTGTTCTGGATCTGTACAGTATAATTTAAGACGTGCTTTAAGAGGCACACTATATGTTAAACCTCTTTCGATACACTCTTGAATGGTGTAACGAGGTGGGTCAACAAAATAATCTAGGAATTCTAATACAAATTGGTTTCTTGTATCAGTTATTGGAAAATTTTCCATGAAGGTGTTGTACAACCCTTCGTTGCCTCTTTCATCAGATTTAGTTTCCAATTGGAAAAAATCTTTAAATGATTTTACCTGAACATCTAGAAAATCTGGATATTGAGGAATGTTTTTTGTAGAGGCAAAATTCAATCTTTCAGTCTGATTTGTTATCATCAATGGACAAAATTTTGATTTAAAAAAAGTAATTTTTGTGTAAAAACACTGTTTATTCTATACTTTTCCTTTGAATTAATCAGCACATCTTTAAAAATAAACCAGGAAAATTTAGTTTATT
>JBILNU010000040.1:0-14921 GCA_044374815.1 Flavobacterium sp. | reverse complement strand
GGAAATGACCGATGAAAAAATAGCAGAATGCATCAATAAATTAACCGAAGATTCTAAACCAAAATGGGGCACCATGTCGGCGCAACATATGTTGGAGCATTTAGAATTTGGCTACCAAATCGCATCAGGTAAAATTCAAGATTTTGAAATTACCACTCCCGAAAAGATTATAGATAAAGTGCACAATACACTTTATAATTATGAGAAAATGCCGCAAAATTTTGATTTTCCTTTAGCAGAAAAATCAAAAATAAAAGACTTGAAGTACGCTGATTTATCGGAAGCTAAAAACAAAATGTTGGAAGCTCGTTCAGCTTATCTTGATTTCTTTAAACAAAATCCAGAAGCACTATTGAAAAATGCCGTTTTTGGAGAAATGAATCGCTATGAATGGTATTTATTAGAAAGAAAACATTTGAACCATCATTTTGAACAGTTTGGATTAGTATAATTAACGATTGAAGATTAACGATTTTTGATTTTTAGAAGTAATTAAAATCAACAATCAACAATCAGCAATCTAGAATCAACAATTATTATGAGCGCTTACGTAAAACATAACATAGAAAATCACATTGCAACGATTGAATTTTTTCATCCGGAGCAAAATTCATTGCCGGGAACTATTTTGGCGCAATTGGCCAATACGATTACCGAAGTTGGAAATCGCGATGAGGTAAAAGTAATTATTTTAAAAAGTGGGGGCGACCGAACCTTTTGTGCCGGAGCCAGCTTTCAAGAATTAATTTCAATTAACGATGCGGCAACAGGAAAAGTTTTTTTCTCGGGTTTTGCCAATGTCATTAATGCGATGCGTAAATGTCCGAAGTTCATCATCGGGCGCATACAAGGAAAAACTGTGGGGGGTGGAGTTGGAATAGCTGCGGCAACCGATTATTGTATGGCAACTAAATTTGCAGCCATAAAATTATCCGAATTAAATGTCGGGATTGGACCATTTGTAGTTTCACCTGCCATTGAAAGAAAAATGGGTGTTTCAGCCATGTCACAAATTGCTATTGATGCCAATTCGTTTTATGAAGCAAATTGGGCTAAAGAAAAAGGGTTGTTTGCCAATGTTTTTGAATCTATTGAAGAAATGGATGATGCCGTTCAGAAATTTGCCGAACATTTGTGCACCTACAATCCGGAAGCGATGCTCGAAATGAAAAAAGTTTTTTGGAGAGGCACCGAAGATTGGGATAATTTATTAGCCGAAAGAGCCGCAATCAGCGGAAGATTGGTGTTATCTGATTTTACAAAAGAAACATTGAAGAAGTTTAAATAGGGGCTAAGGTTTGAGGTGTTGGGTATTTGAAAAAACCTAGAACCTACAAACTAGAACCTAATACCTATAAAGATGATATACGAATTTAAAGGATTTATTCCGGTTGTTCACGAAAGTAGTTTCATTCATCCTCAGGCTGCGGTCACGGGGAATGTAATTATTGGGAAAGATGTGTATGTTGGTCCGGGTGCTGCCATTCGTGGCGATTGGGGAGAAATCATCATTGAAGACGGATGTAATGTGCAAGAAAATTGTACCATTCATATGTTTCCAGGAAAGACTATGGTTTTAAAAGCGGGGGCGCATATAGGTCACGGTGCGATTATTCACGGTGCCAATATTGGAGCCAATACGCTTATCGGAATGAATGCCGTAATTATGGATGATGTAACTATTGGAGATGAATGTATCGTGGGCGCGTTAAGTTTTGTAAAAGCTGGAACACAAATTCCGAATCGAAAAATGGTGGTTGGAAATCCGGCTACAATAATTAAAGATGTTTCCGATGAAATGATCGATTGGAAAACCAAAGGAACTGCTTTGTACCAACAATTGCCAAAAGAATGTTACGAAACATTAAAAGCGGTTGAGCCTTTGCGCGAAATTCCTGCAAATCGTCCAACGCAAGAAGCGTTTTATAAAACATTAGAAGAATTTAAATCAAAATGATAATAGAATTCAAAATGCCCAAAATGGGCGAAAGTATATCCGAAGCAACGATAATCAGTTGGGTGAAAAACGTGGGTGATTATGTGGAAGCCGAAGAAACGATATTAGAAGTTGCTACAGACAAAGTAGACAGTGAGGTGCCTGCGCCGGCTTCCGGGGTGATTACTGAAATTCGTTTTCAGAAAGATGCTGTTGTTGAGGTGGGAACTGTTTTGGCTTTGATTGAAGAGACAGCTGGAAGTCAGAAGCCAGAGGTTGGAAGTACAAAAATAGAAGTTAAGAAAGAGCAAGTTGTTGAAGTTCCACAAACTAAAACACAAAACTCAAAATTCATAGCTAATCCTGACGCTTTCATTTCGCCATTAATAATATCCATTGCTCAAAAAGAAAATCTATCTATCGAGGAGTTGCAAACCATTTCGGGGTCAGGGGCAGACGGGCGTTTACAAAAAAGCGATGTTTTTAATTATTTAAAAAACCGTAAATATCCAATTCAGTCCAAACCTATAATTGACAACCGTCAACCGTCAACTTCTTCTTATCCGAAACCAAAAATCAATTTTGTTGAAGGAAAAGACCGGATTGTAGAAATGGATCGCATGCGCAAAATGATTGCCGATCACATGGTTTATTCCAAACAAACTTCGCCTCACGTGACTTCCTATATTGAAGTGGATGTGACGAATTTGGTGAATTGGAGAAACGAAAACAAAGATAAATTCCAAGATAAATACAACGAGAAACTGACATTTACTCCGGTTTTTGTTCAGGCTGTGGCCAAAGCAATAGCCGATTTCCCAATGATTAATGTTTCTGTGGATGAGAAAAATATCATCGTGCATAACGACATCCATATTGGAATGGCAACGGCTTTACCAAATGGAAATTTAATCGTTCCGGTAGTGAAAAATGCCAATGAAAAAGACCTTGTTGCATTAGCTAAAGATGTTAATTATTTGGCGGATGCCTCACGAAACAACAAATTAAAACCAGAAGAAATACAAGGAAGTACTTTCACGATTTCCAATGTGGGAACCTTTGGAAGTTTAATGGGAACTCCCATAATTAACCAACCTGAAGTAGCCATTTTAGCCCTCGGAATTATCAAAAAGCGTGCTGAAGTAATCACAACTTCCAAAGGTGACGAAATTGCTATACGAAGCATGATATACCTTTCGCTATCCTTTGATCACCGCGTAGTAGATGGTTATTTAGGAGGTTCTTTTTTAAGAAAAATCGGCGATTATTTAGAACAATTTGATACAAACACAACACTATAATTAAGGAATAAGAATATGAAATTTGACATTAAAATAAACAAAGTTGCACAGTCTAAAGTTAGCCAAGTTGATTTGGATAATGTAATCATGGGATACAATTTTACAGATCACATGTTTATATGTGATTATGAAAACGGAGAATGGCAGAACCCAAGAATTGAGCCACTAGAATTAATTCCGACGCATCCAGCTGCTATGGCATTGCATTATGGTCAGGCTATTTTTGAAGGAATGAAAGCGACTTTGGGTAAAGACGGAACGGCTTTATTGTTTCGTCCAATAGAAAATGCAAAGCGTTTGAATCATAGTGCAGATCGAATGGGAATGCCTGCTTTTCCTGAAGATTTATTTGTGGAGGCATTAAAACAATTCACTGCTTTAGAAAAAGAATGGATTCCGAGTAAAATTGGTAGCGCCTTATATTTAAGACCGTTTATGTATGCCGATGAGCCTTTTATAGGAATGCGTGCTGCAAATAACTATAAGTTTATTGTGATGGCTTCCCCTGCTGGGCCTTTGTACAGTAGAAAAATTAAATTATTTGCCGAAAAAACATTTGTTCGAGCGGTAAATGGTGGAACCGGAGAAGCTAAAGCAGCAGGAAATTATGCTGCGGCTATTCGCCCAACCGAATACGCAAAAGCAAAAGGGTACGACCAAGTATTGTGGTTGGATCCTTATAATTTTGAATACATTCAGGAAGTAGGAACCATGAATATCTTTATCAAAATTGGAGGTAAATTCATTACTCCCGATTTGAGTGGCTCGATATTGTCTGGAATTACTCGAATGAGTGTCATTGATTTATTGCGAAGCAAAGGATTTGAAGTAAACGAAAGACCAATCACCATTTCTGAAATTGTAGAAGCGTCGAATAATGGGACTTTAGAAGAGGCCTTCGGAACCGGAACAGCGGTAGGAATAGCTATGATTGAAGAAATTGGAAATGAAGAACTGGAAATAAAATTCCCAGAAAATAATCCGGTTTCTGTAATGGTAAATGATACCTTGAATGGAATTAAAGTTCAAGATATCAAAGATGAATTTGGTTGGATTATAGAAGCAAAATAGTTTTTTTCAATTCCAAAATAACCCAGAATAAGTATCAATGTTAGATAAAAAAATATTAGAAAAAGCCTTCTCCACTATGGCCACTGCCAAGGCCATGGCGAACTTGTATGAAGACAATTTCAAAATAGTTTCTAAATACGTACACGCCACTTCGCGTGGGCATGAGGCCATTCAAATCGCGATGGCAATGCAATTGTTACCACAAGATTATGCCTTTCCGTATTATCGCGATGATGCGATGTTACTGGGAATTGGAATGCAACCGTATGATTTGATGTTGCAATTAATGGCTAAAAAAGACGATCCGTTTTCGGGAGGGCGAACTTATTATTGTCACCCAAGTTTGAGGGATGCCGATAAGCCAAAAATTCCGCATCAATCTTCGGCAACCGGAATGCAAGCCATTCCGGCAACAGGGGCTGCGATGGGATTTTGGTATAAAGAAAATACAGGAATTCAAGATAAAAATCAAGAAAATCCAATAGTGGTTTGTTCGCTTGGTGATGCTTCGGTAACTGAAGGTGAAATTGCTGAAGCGCTTCAAATGGCAGCGTTAAAACAGCTTCCGATTTTATATTTGGTTCAAGATAACGGTTGGGATATTTCGGCGAATGCGGCTGAAACCAGAGCTCAAAATGCCTTTGAATATGCCAAAGGATTTCACGGAATTGAAGCCATTTCTATAGATGGTGCCAATTTTACTGAAAGTTATAATGCCTTACAAAAAGTAGTGCAGACTATTAGAAAGGAACGTCGTCCGTTTTTAGTACACGCTAAAGTTCCGTTGTTGAATCACCATACTTCTGGAGTTCGAATGGAGTGGTACCGTGATGATTTAGAAGAAGCGCAATCTCGAGATCCGTATCCGGTTTTGATAAAACAGTTAAGGGATGCCGGATTTTCTTCGGAAGAAATAAAAAATATTGAACAAAATGCGGTTGCCCAAGTGCAAGCCGATTTTGATAAAGCACAACAGGCAGAAGACCCTTCGCCGGAAGATTTATTCACGCATGATTTTGCTCCAACACCCATTACGGAAGAAGTGGGCGATCGAAATCCGGAGCGGGAAGAAAAAGTGGTGATGGTAGATTGTGCGCTTTTTGCTGTGGAAGAATTAATGAAAAAACATTCCGAATGTTTGCTTTACGGACAAGATGTAGGCGGACGATTGGGGGGTGTTTTTAGAGAAGCGGCTACATTGGCGCAGAAATTTGGCGACGACCGCGTTTTTAATACACCAATTCAAGAGGCTTTTATTGTTGGTTCTACTGTCGGAATGTCGGCGGTAGGGTTAAAACCAATTGTTGAGGTGCAGTTTGCCGATTACATTTGGCCGGGATTGAATCAGCTTTTTACCGAAGTGAGTCGTTCGTGTTATTTATCTAATGGAAAATGGCCGGTAAGTATGATTTTACGGGTGCCTATTGGTGCTTACGGCAGTGGTGGACCGTATCATTCTTCTTCTGTAGAAAGTGTACTAACCAATATCCGCGGAATCAAAATTGCTTATCCTAGTAATGGTTCCGACTTAAAAGGATTGCTAAAAGCCGCTTATTACGACCCCAATCCGGTGGTGATTTTAGAACATAAAGGTTTGTATTGGAGTAAAGTAAAAGGTACTGATGCGGCTCGAGTGAATGAGCCAAGCGAAGATTATATGTTGCCTTTTGGAAAGGCCAATGTGGTACAAGAAATTTGGGAGCAAGAAGAGGAAGAGACCATTTCTGTAATTACATACGGAATGGGCGTGCATTGGGCATTGAATGCATCTGCTGAAATTCTTCGACAAGCTCAGAATAACAAGCAACGAATTGAAATTATCGATTTACGTACCTTGTATCCATTGGATGAAGAAGCGATTTTTAAATCGGTTAAGAAAACCAAAAAATGTTTGGTTGTCACTGAAGAGCCAACTAATAATTCCTTTGCAAGAAGTTTGGCAGGATTAATTCAGGAAAAATGTTTCAAGTATTTGGATGCGCCAGTAATGGTTATTGGTTCGGAAAATATGCCGGCTATTCCGCTGAATAGTACCTTAGAGTTTACCATGATTCCGAATGTAGATAAGGTTCGATTAAAAATGGAAGAACTATTAAAGTATTAAATCATAAAAAAACCACAACTCAGTTGTGGTTTTTTTATGATAATTAGTTTACTTTTTTTGAGGAGGATATTGTTCTAAAATTTTATCTACAAATTCTTTAATTCGGGCGTCTTTTTGTTCAACATCTTTGGTTAAGTTGCCGCTTCCTTCTCCTTGCCAAATAAGTTCTTTAGTTTTTGCATCTAAAAGATCAATGAATAAAGATCCTTCTGGAGTAACAAAAGTGGAGGAATAACCCATTCCAAAACCTGGTCCCCAGCCCCAGCCCCAGCCGAAACCTGAATTATTATAAACGTCTACACGTTGGTTTTCTTTAGTAAAAATACTCACCAATAAATCAGGCGTTTCGCTTTTAGAAAAACCTTTTAAAGCTAGTGCTTCGTCAATAGAATGTAGAATTCGTTTTTTGTCTAAATCGGAAATTTCAACTTTATCCACGGCGCTTTTAAGATAAGCATAGGTTTTATAACTGTCGAAATTTGCTTTTTTATCATAATCGACATTTACTCTAACTGAACTACATGAAGTTGCTATTAAAAGTAAAAATAGAGGAACTAGTTTTATTGCTTTCATAATTGGAGAGTTCATAGATTAAACAAATATTATTTCATATCAAAGTTAATAAAAATAAAGTTGCAACTACTTTTTGTATTCTTAATTAACAATTTACACAGAAGTTTTAACACTAATTAACAAGGGTTTAGGTTTTTTGTTTGAGCCATTTTTGAGCTTTAGGTCTTCTGTGAGGGCATCCCGGCCAGCAACAAGGGTTGCGTTTTCCTTCCATTAATTCTTCTCTCAATCTTTTAATATGGTCTTCTCTTGTTTCTTGTTTTTTGACAATTGTGACCCAACAAATCCATTCATTTCGTTGAATGGGTGTTAGTTTATTCCATTTTTCAAGAAGAGTTTCGTTCGATGATAATGTCGTTTGCATATCATCTGGTACTTCATGTAAAATACCGTTTAAGATTTCAATAGTCATTATGAGTTACTATTAAATGAAATTTATCTTTATTTAATGCTTGCTAAGTTTTTTTTGATTTTTATCATAAGTACATCGGGTGTAACCCTTGGCAAATTACTAATAAACCAATTCAAAAATCCAACAACTTTCTTGCTTTTTCCATTTAAAAAGAGTTCAACTCCGGCTTTTGCAACGACCTGTACAGGCATTGGTTTGTTGATTTTCATGGCGTTAGTTTTACGCATTGAATTGGTGTGGAATTCAGTTTCTACTGCACCTGGACAGAGCGCTGTAAGGGTAACGCCTGTTCCTTCAAATTCAGAAGATACGGTTTCTGTAAATGCTAGTACGAAACTTTTTGTAGCCGAATAAACAGAATAGTAAGGGAAGGGTATAAACGAAAGTATGGATGCGACATTCATGATTTTGCCTTTGCCTAATTGCACCATGTCAGCGCCAAACAATTTTGTAAGTCCAACTAATGCCAAGATGTTTACAGCAATCATTTCGTTGTCTTTTTTTAATGGCATTTCAACAAAATCACCATAGTCTCCAAAGCCTGCATTGTTAATTAAACCGGTTACTAGTAAATTAGATTCTTTGACCTTATTATGTAAATCTTCAGCAGAATTTGGTTTAGACAAATCAAAAAGAAAATAGAATACTTCAATTTCAAACTTATGTTTCAATTCATTAGAAAGTTCCTCCAATTTATCTTGGCTTCGGGCTACCAATATCAAATTGTGTTTTTTTGACGCTAAAATTTTTGCCATTTCATAGCCAATACCCGAGCTTGCTCCTGTTATTAAAGTAAATTCTTTCATTTTTAGTTCTTAAAGCTTTTGTTTATTTTACAAATCTAATTAATTAAATGGATCTTTTTTTTACAAATTGAATTGTGAATGGCATTTGAATTAAAAAATAGAAGCATTTACCTTAACTAATCCTCCTCTTTTTCATTGTTTTAGGTTAATTTATCGTCTCTTTTTTTGTTGTTTTGTAAAAAAGTAGTACTTTTGCAATCCTTTTGGCGAAGAAGAGTTTCCATTAGGAATCAATTATTTATGTAAAACACTGCTGCTGTTATCTACCGCATTAAGAAACTCGAGAGGCACGGCATACAAATTTTTTATCAGCATGTCTGAATTAAACAAAGAACAACAAGCATTTTTAACTGAATTTAACTGGCACAATTACGCAGAAGGAATTGATGCAGTAGATCAAAAAAACTTGCAAGAATTTGAAGATTTAGTATCAAAAACTTTTATTGATACCGATCAAGAAGAAGTAGTAGAAGGTGTAGTAGTAAGAATTACTGATCGTGATGCTATTGTTGACATCAACGCAAAATCGGAAGGTGTTATTTCATTAAACGAATTCCGTTACAACCCAAACTTAAAAGTGGGTGACAAAGTAGAAGTATTAATTGACATCCGTGAGGACAAAACAGGTCAGTTAGTATTATCTCACAGAAAAGCTAGAACAATTAAATCTTGGGATAGAGTTATTTCTGCTAATGAAACTGGAGAAATCGTTCAAGGTTTCGTTAAATGTAGAACTAAAGGTGGTATGATTGTAGATGTTTTCGGAATTGAAGCATTCTTACCAGGTTCACAAATTGATGTGAAACCAATCCGTGACTACGATGTATATGTGAACAAAATGATGGAATTTAAAGTTGTGAAAATCAACCACGAATTCAAAAATGTTGTTGTATCTCACAAAGCGCTTATTGAAGCAGATATCGAAGTACAGAAAAAAGAAATCATTGGTCAATTAGAAAAAGGACAAGTATTAGAAGGTATTGTTAAAAACATTACTTCTTATGGTGTGTTTATTGACTTAGGTGGTGTAGATGGATTAATCCACATTACAGATCTTTCTTGGTCAAGAATCAATCACCCAAGTGAAGTTCTTGAATTAGACCAAAAATTAAACGTAGTAATTCTTGATTTTGATGATGAGAAAACAAGAATCCAATTAGGTTTAAAACAATTAAACGCACACCCATGGGATGCTCTTGGAGCTGAACTAAAAGTAGGTGATAAAGTGAAAGGTAAAGTTGTAGTTATCGCTGATTACGGTGCTTTCATTGAAGTTGCTGAAGGTGTTGAAGGTTTAATCCACGTTTCTGAAATGTCATGGTCTACGCATTTAAGAAGTGCGCAAGATTTCGTAAAAGTAGGAGATGTAGTTGAAGCTGTTGTTTTAACATTAGACAGAGACGAAAGAAAAATGTCTTTAGGTATCAAACAATTAACTCAAGATCCATGGACAGACATTACTGCGAAATATCCAGTGGGTTCTAAACATACAGGTATCGTAAGAAACTTTACTAACTTTGGTATCTTCGTAGAATTAGAAGAAGGTATTGATGGTTTAGTTTATATTTCTGATTTATCTTGGACTAAAAAAATCAAACATCCATCAGAATTTGTTAACGTAGGTGACAAGTTAGAAGTTGTTGTATTAGAATTAGATGTTGACGGACGTAAATTATCTTTAGGTCACAAACAAACTACTGCTAATCCATGGGATAAACACGAAGCAGCTTTTGCTGTAGGAACTATCCACAACGGAACTATTGCTGAAATCGTTGATAAAGGTGCTACTGTAGATTTTGGAGATGATGTTGTTGCATTTATTCCAACACGTCACTTAGAAAAAGAAGACGGTAAAAAATTGAAAAAAGGCGATGCTGCTGATTTCAAAGTTATCGAGTTCAACAAAGAATTCAAAAGAGTAGTTGCTTCGCACACTGCTATCTTTAGAGAAGAAGAAGAGAAAAATGTTAAAGCTGCTACAGAATCTGTTGCTGCTGCTAACAGTAACAATCAAGCTTCAACTTTAGGAGATAACAATGATATTCTTGCTGAATTAAAAGCTAAAATGGAAAAAGGAGGTAAATAATCTCCATTCTAATACTAGTAAAAGCGTTACTTCGGTAACGCTTTTTTTTTGATTCAATTCTAAAAAAAAACACTCCAATTGGGAGTGTTTTTTTTATAAAAGAATTTTACTAATTATCTCAATTGAGCTCCAAGTTCGCTTTCAAAGTTGGATTGAAGTTTGCTCATGATTTTGTCAATTTGAGAATCAGTAAGCGTTTTTGTTGCATCCTGAATGGTAAAACTTACCGCATACGATTTTTTCCCTTCCGGTAAATTCTTCCCTTCATATACATCAAATAGATTGATGTTTTTAAGCAATGATTTTTCCGTTTGAAGTGCAATTTTATATATAGATTCAAATGCTATATTAGCATCAACTAATAAGGCAAAGTCTCTGCGCACTTCTGGATATTTTGGAATAGGTGTAAATTTGATTTTATTCGATAATACCTTAAGAATTATATCCCACTGAAATTCGGCATAAAATACTTCTTGCTTAATGTCAAAATGTTTGGTAATTGATTTTTTTACCGTTCCCATTTCAACCAAAATATCTTTTCCTAAAGCAAATCCGATTCCTTCAGCAAAAACGTCACTAGCTACAGGTGTGTTTTGAACAGAGTCAATTCCTAATCTAGATAAAACAGAATTTACATATCCTTTAAATAAAAAGAAATCGGAAGGTTTTTCTGGATTAGTCCAAGTTTCAGCCGAACGATTCCCAGTTGTGAAAAGAGTAAGGTGTTTCTTTTCGCTATAGCCATTTACTAAATTGCGGTAACTTTTCCCGAATTCAAATAATTTTAAATCGCTACTTTTTCTGTTGATGTTATACGAAATAGCCTCAAGACCAGAAAACAACATCGATTGACGCATCGTTGACAAATCGTTGCTTAACGGATTTAACATCGTTACATTATGCTCCTCTTTTAACTGCTCAGATAATTTAATATACTCTGGGGTGGTTAAAGAATTGGCCATCATTTCATGAAATCCTAGGGAATTCAATTGATTGGCAATTACATTTTGAACTTTATAATCTTCGGTTCTTGGCGAATTCGAAACAGTTGCTGTTAATTTATTTGGAATGTGGATGTTGTTGTATCCATACACTCGAAGAATCTCTTCAATTACATCTACTTCTCTTTGAACATCTACTCTATAAGGAGGAATTTGCAATCCAAGACCGGCATCAGAAGTGCTATTTACTTTAATGTCTAAAGAAGCAACAATTTTTTTGATGGTTTCTTTAGGTAATTCTTGACCTATTAATTTGAAGGTTTTTTCATAATTTAAGAAAACCGAAAACCCTTCAATTTTCTTTGGATACAAATCAATTACATCAGAAGTGATTTCACCACCTGCAACTTCTTGAATCAATAATGCAGCTCGTTTTAATGCATATTCTGTAATTTCTGGATCAATACCTCTTTCAAATCGGAACGATGCATCGGTACTTAAACCATGTCTTTTTGCCGTTTTTCTAACCGCCACTGGATTAAAATAGGCACTTTCTAAAAATAGGGAAGTAGTGCTCTCTGAAACACCCGAGTTTTTTCCTCCAAAAACACCAGCAATACAAAGCGCATCATTATCGTCGCAAATCATAATGTCTTCTTCGTGAAGCGTTCGCTCAATTCCGTCAAGTGTAATAAACTTAGTTCCCGAAGCAACTGTTTTTACATTTATTTTTCCATTAATTTGGGAAGCATCAAATGCATGAAGCGGTTGACCCAATTCGTGTAATACATAATTCGTGACATCAATCACGTTGTTTTTTGGCGAAAGCCCAATTGCTTTCAATCTATTTTGTAACCAATTTGGAGATTCTTTAATTGTAACTCCAGAAATTGTAACACCACAATAGCGAGGTACCAATTTAGAATCGGCTACATTCACGTCAATTTTTAACGTTCGTTTATCTATTTTAAATTTAGATACCGATGGAGTAATCAATTCTAGTGAAGCATTTTTCTGTAATAAACCGGCTCTCAAATCTCTTGCCACCCCCATGTGCGACATGGCATCAGCGCGATTTGGAGTCAATCCGATTTCAAAAACTTCATCATTTTCAATATTAAAAACTTTTGCAGCAGGAGTTCCTGGAGCCAAGCTGGCATCCAAAATCATAATCCCATCATGGCTAGAACCAAGACCCAATTCGTCTTCGGCACAAATCATACCGTGACTTTCTTGACCTCTAATTTTTCCTTTTTTGATTTCAAATGCTGCACCTTCTTTATCAAAAAGTTGGGTTCCAATTGTTGCAACAGGTACTTTCAGACCAGCAGCCACATTACTAGCGCCACAAACAATTTGAACCGGAGTACCCGATCCAAGATCTACGGTAGTAATTTTTAATCGGTCGGCATCTGGATGTTTTTCGCATGTTAAGACATGACCTACAACAACACCTTCAAGTCCGCCTTGCACCGATTGGTATTTTTCAACCATTTCTACTTCAAGTCCTAAATCAGTAAGGATATCTGAAACTTCTTCTGAAGGCGCGTCTATTTTTAAAAATTGTTTTAACCAGTTGTATGAAATCTTCATGGATTGATTGCTTTTTAAGGGCTCAAAGATACATATTGTACCTTTTACATTAAAATATTATTTTTCTTATTTTCTTGTTACAATAAATTTTCGTCTACCAAATTTGGAAGAGTTACTTTTAACAAAGGTTGCACTTCCATAGCTCTCTTAATTGCAAAAACAGCACCTTCATTTCGCGCCCAACTTCTTCTTGAAATTCCGTTATTGACATCCCAAAAAAGCATCGATTCCAATCTTTTAGAAGCTTCTTTACTGCCGTCAAGCACCATTCCGAAACCACCATTAATTACTTCGCCCCAGCCAACGCCTCCACCATTATGAATGGAAACCCAAGTTGCACCCCGGAAGCTGTCACCAATAACATTGTGAATTGCCATATCGGCTGTGAAACGAGAGCCATCATAAATATTGGATGTTTCTCTATAAGGTGAATCCGTTCCGGAAACGTCGTGGTGATCGCGACCTAAAATAACATAACCAATTTCTCCACGAGCTATTGCTTGATTAAACGCTTCTGCAATTTTCATTCTTCCTTCGGCATCGGCATAAAGAATTCGGGCTTGCGACCCTACCACCAATTTATTTTCTTGAGCTCCTTTTATCCATTGGATGTTGTCGGCCATTTGTTGTTGGATTACTTCGGGTGAATTTTGCATCATTTTTTCCAATACATCACACGCAATTTGATCTGTTTTTGCTAAATCATCCGGATTTCCAGAAGCACAAACCCATCTAAAAGGGCCAAATCCAAAGTCAAAACACATCGGACCCATAATGTCTTGCACATAACTGTTGTATTTAAAATCGATGTGGTTTTCTGCAAATACATCAGCGCCAGCTCGAGATGCTTCCAATAAAAAGGCATTTCCATAATCAAAGAAGTAAGTTCCTTTTGCGGTGTGTTTGTTAATTGCCGCAGCATGACGACGAAGTGTTTTTTGCACTTCTTCTTTAAATTTATCGGGATTGTTTGCCATTAATTCATTGGATTCCTCAAAAGTATAACCAATAGGATAATACCCTCCAGCCCACGGATTGTGTAATGAAGTTTGATCTGAACCCAAATCGATATGCAGATTTTCTTGATCGAATCGCTCCCAAACATCCACCACATTTCCTAAATAAGCAATAGAAACTACTTCCTTGTTTTGCAATGCTTTTTTTACTCGAGGAACTAATTCCTCAATAGAATCAGTTACTTCATTGATCCATCCTTGCGAATGACGAATGTGGGTAATTTTCGGATTTACTTCGGCACAAACCGTTACGCAACCTGCAATATTTCCTGCTTTGGGTTGTGCTCCCGACATTCCGCCCAGTCCCGAGGTTACAAATAATCCGCCTTTTGGTGATTTTTTTATTTTTCTGAATCCGTTTAATACCGTAATAGTAGTTCCGTGAACAATTCCTTGCGGTCCAATATACATGTAACTTCCTGCGGTCATTTGGCCATATTGAGAAACACCCAAGGCATTCATTTTTTCCCAATCGTCGGGCTTTGAATAATTCGGAATTACCATTCCGTTGGTTACAACCACTCTTGGAGCTTCTTTATGCGAAGGGAATAAACCCATAGGGTGACCGGAGTACATAACCAAAGTTTGCTCGTCGGTCATTTCAGATAAATACTGCATGGTCAATCGGTATTGCGCCCAGTTTTGAAATACCGCACCGTTTCCACCATAAGTAATTAATTCGTGTGGGTGTTGTGCTACGGCATGATCCAAGTTGTTTTGAATCATTAACATAATAGCTTTTGCTTGCTCGCTTTTTCCTGGATATTCAGAGATAGGGCGGGCATATATTTTATAATCAGGACGGTAGCGGAACATGTAAATTCTACCATACTTTTCTAATTCTTCTTTAAATTCAGGTAATAATACCTCATGGTGTTTGGAATCAAAATAGCGTAAGGCATTTTTTAAAGCCAATTTTTTTTCTTCAGCAGAAAGAATCTCCTTTCGTTTTGGGGCATGATTTATTGCTGCTTCATAGGGTTTTACATTTGGTAATTCCGATGGAATTCCTTGTGCTATTTCTTCTTTAAAAGTCATATTATTTATTTTCTATGATAATATTCGGGTTGATTTTTTGTAAC
>JBILNU010000125.1:0-4235 GCA_044374815.1 Flavobacterium sp. | reverse complement strand
ACAGATATTCACACCAATGAAGATGCTGCAATGGCTGCCGAATATGTTGATGTACTTCAAATTCCTGCTTTTTTAGTTCGCCAAACCGATTTAGTTGTTGCTGCTGCAAATACTGGAAAGACCGTAAACCTTAAAAAAGGACAATTTATGAGTCCGGAGAGCATGAAACATGCCGTTCAAAAAGTATTGGATTGCCACAATGAAAATGTAATGGTAACTGACAGAGGAACGATGTTTGGATACCAGGATATGATTGTTGATTATAGAGGAATTCCTACCATGCAACAGTATGCTACAACTGTATTGGATGTAACACATTCGTTACAACAACCAAATCAAACTGCAGGTGTAACTGGTGGAAGACCAGATATGATAGAAACCGTTGCTAAAGCAGGAATTGCTGTAGGTGTTGACGGAATATTTATTGAAACTCATTTTGATCCAGCTAATGCAAAAAGCGATGGAGCAAACATGCTACACCTTGACTATTTTGAAGATTTGATGACTAAATTAGTGGCTATCCGAAAAACCATAAATCAATTTTAATTTTACAATAAATGATATCAAAATTTAAAATTCTATTTATTGTATTATTAGGATTTTTTTCTCAGATTATACAAGCACAAGATGCTCCAAATCCAGTAAAATATACCGCTCACAATAAAGGTAAATTTTATATTTACTGGGGCGGAAATAGAGACAGTTATTCTAAATCAGATATTCACTTTAAAGGAGATGATTATGACTTTACTTTAAATGATGTTGAAGCTTTAGACAGGCCTGTAGGTTGGCATGTTAATTATATCAATCCAACGATGATGACTATCCCACAAACAAATTTTAGATTGGGTTATTTTATTACTGATCATTATAATATTTCTTTAGGTTTAGATCATATGAAATATGTAATGGTTCAAAATCAATCCGTAAAAATTAATGGATCTTATCCATCAATCTATATAGGAAATCAAGTAAATAATGGACTGTTAGATTTATCTGATGAGACTTTTTTAACTTTTGAACATACCGATGGATTAAACTATATTAACTCAGAAATTTCTCGTGTGGACGATTTTTCTAAATTATTTGGTATTAGCAATACCGATAAAATTCAAATAAACCTAACCGAAGGTTTTGGTGGTGGTGTGTTATATCCAAAAACTAATGCTAAAGTATTAGGTAAAGAAAGACACGATGATTTTCATTTTTCTGGATATGGAGTTTCAGCCAAAGTAGGTTTAAATCTAACTTTTTTCAAACACTATTTTATTCAAGGTGAACTTAAAGGAGGTTACATAAATATGAATGACATTCAAACAACTGCCTTAACAAACGATTCGGCAAGTCAGCATTTTATGTTTTTACAAAGAATTATTTCTTTTGGAGGAATATTTAATCTTTAGATTTATTTCAATCATAAAAAAAACTCCAAATTAATTCGGAGTTTTTTTTAATATTTATGCTTGTTGCAATTTAGTGTCCCCCACTAATTTTTTTATCAAAATCAATGCCTTGAGATTTTAATATCGAAACTACTTTCCATCCATAAAAAGCCAAATAAGCAAAACATAGAACTCCAACAATATAACTGTTTTGAATTCCGATTGAATCGGCAACGGTACCTTGTAGCCAGCTTACAATTCCACCACCCATAATCATCATGATTAAGAAGCTACTTCCTTGACTGGTGTGTTTTCCTAAACCGCTTACTGCCAAGGTAAATATACATGGCCATAAAGTACTACAAAACAATCCAACGCTAATAAACGCATAAACCGAAATCATCCCATTAGTTGTCATACCAACTAGTAATGCTATAATTCCTAGTAATGAAAAAATCAATAACATTCTTGCTGGATTTCCTTTACTAGCTATATCAGCAGCAATGAGCACCAAAATAATTAATGCATATACATAAAACGGTGTTAAATCGTGTTTTGCAATGGCATTAACCACTAAGAAAACTCCAAAAGCAAGATATGGAGCTACAAAACGTAATATTTTTTGTAAATCCATTTTATCTGTAAATGCTTCTACAGCTCCCGTCCAACGACCAATCATTAAACTAGCCCAATACAAAGAAATATATGGTGCAATGTTTTGAGTCAATAACCCTAAATTTTTTTCCATATAAGCAGGTAAATTACTAGCAGTAGAAACCTCAACTCCTACATAGATGAAAATTGCAATCATCCCTAAAATTAATTGCGGGTATTGCAATGCCGAACTTTTTAAACTGCTGCCTTCAGATACTGTTTCTTCTATTGTATCTGGATGTTCAGGAAGAGAAGACATTTTAAGTAAAATGGCAACTAATAAAAAGGCTACTCCTAATACAAGGTATGGAATCTTTACGCTTTCAATACTCATTTCTGTATCGGAACTAGTAGTTGCTCCAAAAATTGCAAAACTTACTATTAGCGGCCCAATAGTTGTACCAAAATTATTAATTCCACCAGCTAAAGTTAATCTTTGTGCACCAGTAGATATTGGACCTAAAGCAATTGCCAGAGGATTAGCGACTGTTTGCTGTAATGAAAATCCTAATGCTACAATAAACAAACCAGAGAGCATTAAAGGAAACGAATGCAAATTTGCCGCTGGATAAAACAATAAAGTTCCTAATGCAGAAATTATCAATCCTAAAGCCAATCCATTTTTATAGCCGATTTTATTTACTAAATCTTTACCAATTGCAAGTGAAATTAACATATAAATAATTGATCCTACGGTGTAAGCAATATAAAAAGCTACAGAAACCAATTGGCTTTGACCTTGAGATAAATCGAATGCTTTTTTGAAAACGGGTATTAAAATATCATTACTTGCAGCAACAAATCCCCAAAAGAAGAATACGGTTACTAGTGGTATAAATTGTGCCCAATTGGTTTTAATTTGTTTTGAATTCATAATTTAGTTTTTAAGGTTGGTTGGTTTAATTAATAGGTTGAAAAATAATTGCAGTTCCGCCTCCGTTAGCCAAATGTAATTTAATTTTAGATTTGGAAGTAACTTCAATCGTTTTTATATCATAGTTTTTTGGATTATTTTTCCAATCGGCATCTTTCCCATCTTGATAAATAATTGCTTTGTATTTTTTATTCGGAGAAAGAAAATCCAATTTTATTTGTGTATCTCTAGCATATTCATCGGTAATTGCACCCAAAAACCAACGTTCTCCATTTTTTTCTTTACGCGCAACCGTCAAATAATCACCTGGCTCTGCTTCTAGATATTTTGATTCTTGCCAATCCACTGCTACATCTTTTATAAACTGAAAAGCATCGGGGTAACGCTCGTAATTTTCAGGTAAATCTGCAGCCATCTGAATAGGTGAATACATGGTCACGTACAATGCCAATTGTTTAGCCAATGTGGTATGGACTTGCTCTGTTTTCGATTTATCGTAATGACTCATATTGATTTCAAATATACCTGGCGTATAATCCATTGGTCCACCTAGTAATCTTGTAAATGGCAAAATGGTTTCATGCATCGGAGGATTTCCAACACTCCAAGCATTAAATTCGTTTCCACGAGCTGCTTCGGCAGCTACATAATTGGGATAGGTTCTATTGAAACCCGTTGGGCGCGAACTCTCGTGAGAATCAACCATAATTTTATTTTCTGCGGCTCTTTGAGCCACATAATTATAATGATTTACCATCGTTTGTCCATCATGAAATTCCCCTCTTGGAATAATTCTACCCACATAACCCGATTTCACAGCGGTATAACCATAGTCTTTCATCAATTTAAATGCACGATCTAAATGACGCTCATAATTTGCCACTGAACCCGAAGTTTCATGATGCATGATCATTTTAACTCCTTTTGCTTTGGCGTATTCGTTAACTTCTTTCAAATTGAAATCTGGATAGGGTGTAACAAAATCAAATACATTTTCTTTCCAGTTTCCAAACCAATCTTCCCAGCCGGTGTTCCAACCTTCTACTAGCACCCCGTCAAATCCATTTTTGGCAGCAAAATCTATATAACGCTTCGTGTTTTCAGTGGTTGCCCCATGTTTTCCGGACGGCTTTAATTGCCCATCGGCTGCATTTTGAGCATTTTGAGAACCTGCATAATCCCAAGTTGATTTTCCAATGTGCATTTCCCACCAAACACCAACAAACTTCATTGGTTTAATGAACGAAGTATCTTCAATTTTACATGGTTCATTTAAACTGAAAATCATTTTTGAACTCACAATATCTCGCGCATCATCACTTATC
>JBILNU010000039.1:0-14989 GCA_044374815.1 Flavobacterium sp. | reverse complement strand
TGGTAATTAAATCCAACTTCGTTACCATTTTGCAAATAGCCCGAACCTCCTAAAAGATAATTTTTATCGATCGTAATTTTCACATCAAAATTTCCCCAAACGCCATGAAATTCTCTAGCAATGTAGGGATCTGCATGCCATCCTTCAAAGTCAAATTCGGCCATTTTTGGATACCATTGAGCCATTGAAAGCTCAACACCTTCTTTGTTATTTCTTCCCGATCTTCTAATTTGAACCGGCACTTGGCCTTCAAAATCTAAAGTAAATGTGGTTGATTTCCCCGGAAGGATTGGTTGGGCAAGCATAACTTCTAAAATAGTTTCTACCTCTTTTGCAACGGCAGTAATGCCATCCTGCTTGAAATTTGAGATGTGTAAATACCCCATTTCATTAGGCTGTAATTTGGCAATTCGACTTTCTTTTATTTCTTTATCACCCACTTTGGTTTTAGTAACCATTCTACCATCAGGGTCTTTTATAGATTGAAGTCTTTTATCCATTTCGCTTCCAGGTTGAAACGCATTGTTATACAAATGATAAAAAACACGGTGCAGCGTATCCGGCGAATTATTGGTGTAAATTAATTCTTGTTTGCCTTTGTATTGATAGGTTTTTACATCTATGGAAACGTCCATTTTGTAATCAACATGTTGTTGCCAATAGTTACTATTTTGTGCAAATAATCCAGAAGTTGATATTCCGAAAAGGAGAAATAAAATAAGTTTTTTCATGCTATAAAATTAAAAAAGGAAGGTCAAGCCTTCCTTTAAAATATTAGTTTTTAAGTTTCTTTACGTTTATTTTTTTTGAAAGCAATTCGGCCATTTGCATGGCATTATATGCATTTACAATTTTACCCGAAACACAAGCGCTTGAAAACGGAATTTCTTTTTTCGTTTCGTCAACTACAACTGTTTCATTAATTGGCGTTCCCGAATCCATTAGGATGTGTTTAACTTGAGCAGCAGTTAATTGAGGGTAATAAGAACGAATTAAAGCCGCAACACCCGCCGCGTTTGGAGATGCCATAGAGGTTCCTTGCTCGTATTTGTATTTATTATTTGGCACGGTTGCATAAATTTCAACTCCAGGAGAAAAAACATCTACATTTTTTGCCCCATAATTAGAAAAATCCGCTACAATTTCTTTCCCGTATTTATTATTTAGAGCCCCAATGGTGATTAAGTTATCACTAATTTCTTTTCCGTTTACTTCATCTGTTGGAAAGTTTGGTTTGGCATCAACATCTTTGGAATCGTTACCAGCCGCATGAACAATTAATACGTCTTTACTAGCCGCATATTTAATTGCCTCCCAAACCCATTCTTTGTTTGGAGAATAATCTTTACCAAAGCTTCCGTTGATTACTTTAGCGCCATTATCTACTGCGTATCGAATTGCCAATGCAATATCTTTATCGTACTCATCTCCATTTGGAACTGCTCTAATTGCCATAATTTCAACATTATTAGCAACAACACCATCCCCTCCAATTTCATTTCCACGTGATTGAGCAATAATACCCGCCACATGCGTTCCGTGAAGTGCGTCTTCCACATCTGGACCTTTTACATTTCCGTTTCCATAATGTGTGTTTTTCATATCTTCAGGATTGTCACCTACTTTTCTACCATTAAATTCTACATTTAAATTGTAATTTAATTGGTCGTAAACATAATCTACATACGAATTGATTTCTTCTTGAAACCCTTCACCAGCTTGAGAAGCAATGTTTGTCATAATCATTTTGCTTCTTGATAAACTAGCTTCTGTAGTTACAATACTTTTAAGCTCTTCAATGGTGTATTTATCTTTTTTCAAATAGGCTTGAATTTCTTTATTTGCCTTAGAAATCATGTCTACTTGAGGTTTTTGCCTTTTGATTTCGGTTAATTTTTGGTCTAATTCTGCTTTGGCTGCTTTATAAATTTCTGATCCATCATCACCCTTTTTTACAATTCGAGTTAACTCTAGATTTTCATTTGTAGCTTCCCCAAGAAAGTTCCAACCGTGCACATCATCAATAAATCCGTTTTTATCGTCATCAATATTATTTCCGGGAATTTCTTTAGCATTTTTCCAGATTTTACCTTTTAAATCTTCGTGATCAATATCCAATCCAGAGTCGATTACACCAACAATTATTTTTGTCCCCTTTTTATTTTTTAATAATTCCGAATATACTTTGTCAACGCTCATTCCAGGTATAGAATCTGTTTTTAAATCGAGGTGACTCCAACGCTTTTTTTGAATTTCGGTTAACGGTGTTTTTTTGGCAATTATGGCGCTGTTTTTTTCTTGTGCTGAGACGGATGCGCTCGCAATAATTGCTATTGCAGAGATGTAAAATGGATTAAATAGTTTCATATTTGTTTGATTAATTTGATAATTGGTATAAAAATATTGTCTTTAAATAGAACTTCCGAAAGGATTAACACTAAATTAAGATGTCATTACATGTAAACAGTTCTTTTATTCGTACTCCTTTTTCTGTTTTTTCAACTGTAATGATTTCGTTATGGGCATCGTGTTCTAAAAAAAGATAATGGTTGTTTTCGGCAGCATCCATTAAAAATTTTGATTTCTCTGGCATGGTTAATAACGGCCTTGTGTCGTACCCCATCACATACGGAATTGGCACGTGTCCGGCTGTTGGCAACAAATCCGAAGGGAAGCAAATGGTCTTATCTTGGTATTGAATGTACGGCACCATCATTTTTTCGGTATGGCCATCTACGAAATAAACCCCGAATCCCAACTCCGATTTTTCAATAAAATCACCTTCATTTCTTTTAATGAAATTAAGATGTCCGCTTTCATATATTGGCATAATGTTTTCTTGTAAAAATGAAGCTTTTTCCCTCGGATTTGGTCTTGTAGCCCACTCCCAATGGTTTTCGTTGGTCCAGTATTTTGCATTTTTAAAAGCTACTTCGTAACCGGTTTTATCTTTGTTCCAGTTAACGCTTCCACCACAATGGTCAAAATGCAAATGCGTCATAAAAACATCGGTGATATCATCTCGGTGAAAGCCATATTTTGCCAAAGATTTATCTAGCGAATGCGATCCCCAAAGCGAATAATAACCAAAAAACTTCTCCGATTGCTTGTTTCCCATTCCGGTATCAATAAGAATTAAGCGGTTGCCGTCTTCAATAAGCAAACAACGAGCAGCAATATCGATGAGATTATTTTCGTCTGCAGGGTTGGTTTTATTCCAAATGGTTTTTGGAACTACACCAAACATTGCGCCGCCATCTAACTTAAAATTTCCTGCTTCTATTGGGTAAAGTTTCATGTTTTTCTGCTATTAAAAGTCTGCAATTTAGAAATAAGTTCGTTTAATTCGATGCAATAATCAATTTTTTCTATTGAATTATACGTTATAAAAATGTTATAGATTGTGGAAAAAAAGGATATTTGTAGTAACTTTGCCCTTTATTTAGACAAAATCAAAATAAGCAAGTTATTAATGCTGCTTAAAGAAGAATAAAAACAAGAATGTTATGATAAAAGTTTCAGATACTGCAAGTAAAAGAATTTTTTCGATGATGCAGGAAGACGGATTTGATCCAACCAAAGATTTTGTTCGAGTTGGCGTAAAAAGCGGCGGGTGCTCTGGGCTATCTTACGAACTAAAATTTGACAAAGAAACGAATGAAAACGACAAAATTTTTGAAGACAATCAAGTAAAAATTGTGGTTGAAAAAAAGTCATTTTTATATCTTGCCGGAACTATTTTAGAATTTTCAGGCGGTTTAAACGGAAAAGGTTTTGTATTTAATAATCCCAACGCGAGTAGAACTTGTGGCTGTGGAGAGTCTTTCTCATTATAGAAAAAATTATGTCAAAATATACCGAAGAAGACTTAAAAGTCGAATTAGAAAATAAAGAATACGAATACGGATTTTACACCGAATTGGATTCGGAGACCTTTCCTATTGGTTTAAATGAAGACATTGTTAGAGCTATTTCAAAAAAGAAAGAAGAACCACAATGGATGACCGATTGGCGTATTGAAGCCTTTCGTGCTTGGGAGCAAATGACCGAGCCAGAATGGGCAAATGTGCACTACGAAAAACCAAATTTTCAAGCCATTTCATATTATTCGGCACCTAAAAAAGCCGATCCAAATAAAACGCTAGATGACGTAGATCCGGAGCTTTTAGCCATGTACAAAAAGCTTGGAATTTCACTTGACGAACAAAAGAAAATGAACAATATCGCTATGGATATTGTGGTAGATTCGGTTTCGGTTGCTACTACGTTCAAAAAAACATTAGCCGAAAAAGGAATTATTTTTATGAGTATTTCCGAGGCAATTAGAGAATATCCAGAATTGGTTCAAAAATATTTAGGCACCGTAGTTCCACAAAAAGACAATTTTTATGCCGCTTTAAACTCGGCAGTTTTTTCTGACGGAAGCTTCTGTTATATTCCAAAAGGCGTACGTTGCCCAATGGAATTATCTACTTATTTTCGAATCAATCAAGCCGGAACAGGGCAGTTTGAAAGAACACTATTAGTTGCCGACGAAGGCAGTTATGTTTCGTATCTTGAGGGATGTACAGCACCAAGTAGAGACGAAAACCAACTGCATGCTGCGGTGGTTGAATTGATCGCTTTGGATGATGCCGAAATTAAATATTCAACCGTTCAAAACTGGTATCCAGGAAACAAAGAAGGAAAAGGTGGGGTTTATAATTTTGTGACCAAAAGAGGGTTGTGCGAAAAAAACGCGAAGATTTCTTGGACGCAAGTTGAAACCGGTTCTGCGGTTACATGGAAATACCCGTCTTGTGTTTTGAAGGGTGATAATTCGATAGGTGAATTTTACTCGATTGCAGTGACCAACAATCACCAGCAAGCCGACACCGGAACGAAGATGATTCACTTGGGGAAAAACACAAAATCGACTATCATTTCGAAAGGTATTTCTGCCGGAAAATCACAAAATAGCTATAGAGGTTTGGTTCGAATTAGTGCCAATGCCGAAAACGCGCGTAATTTTTCTCAATGTGATTCGCTATTGATGGGCAACAATTGTGGCGCACATACTTTTCCATATATCGAAAGTAAAAATGCTTCCGCAAAAATTGAACACGAGGCAACCACTTCAAAAATTGGAGAAGATCAAGTTTTTTATTGCAATCAAAGAGGTATTCCAACAGAAAAAGCTATTGCCTTAATTGTAAATGGTTTTAGTAAAGAGGTTTTGAATAAATTACCAATGGAATTTGCCGTAGAAGCACAAAAATTATTAGAAATTTCGTTAGAGGGATCTGTAGGATAAACAAAAATAAAAGTCAAATGTTATCAATAAAAAATTTACACGCTTCAGTTGAAGATAAAGAAATATTAAAAGGGATAAACCTTCAAATTAATGCCGGAGAAGTTCATGCAATTATGGGACCAAATGGTTCCGGTAAAAGCACACTTTCTTCCATCATAGCAGGAAATGAAAACTACGAGGTTTCAGAAGGAACCTTGCTTTTTGATGGAGAAGACATCTCCGAATTAGCCCCTGAAGAAAGAGCGCATAAAGGGGTGTTTTTGTCGTTTCAATATCCTGTGGAAATTCCAGGGGTTTCAGTTACGAATTTTATTAAAACTGCTATCAACGAGAAAAGAAAAGCCAACGGGCAAGAGGAGATGCCGGCCAATGAAATGCTGAAAATGATTCGTGAGAAATCAGAATTATTAGAAATGGACCGTAAATTTTTGTCTCGTTCGTTAAACGAAGGGTTTTCGGGAGGAGAAAAGAAACGTAATGAAATCTTCCAAATGGCCATGTTGGAACCAAAAATTGCAATTCTTGACGAAACCGATTCAGGTCTTGATATTGATGCACTTCGAATTGTTGCTAATGGTGTAAATAAATTAAAAAATGAAAACAACGCGGTGCTTGTAATCACACACTACCAGCGTTTGTTAGATTATATTATTCCGGATTTTGTTCATGTATTAATGGATGGAAAAATCGTAAAATCGGGCGGAAAAGAATTGGCTTACGAACTAGAGGAAAAAGGATACGATTGGATCAAAAACGAGTTGGTATAACATGGATTTAAAAGAAAAATTAGTATCCTCGTTCATGGCTTTTGAAGAACAAATTGATGTTCATTCAACGCTGCACGATACGCGTACGGCAGCGATAAAAAACTTTGAAAATAAAGGATTCCCTACAAAAAAAGAGGAGGCTTGGAAGTATACCTCGCTGAATTCGATTTTAAAAAATGACTATTCTGTATTTCCAAAAAACGAAAATTCTATTGAATTTGCGGATGTAAAAAAATATTTTTTACACGAAATAGACACTTACAAAGTAATTTTTGTAGACGGAAAATTTTCTTCTTTTTTATCTTCAACCACTCATGACGGATTGGATGTTTGTCTTATGTCATCGGCATTAACCAAGCCAAAATACAAGATGGTTATTGACGAATATTTCAATAATATTGCAAACAAAGAAGAATCGTTAACCTCTTTAAATACCGCTTTCGCAAATGAAGGAGCGTACGTTCACATTCCAAAAAGCAAGGTTGTTGAAAAACCTATTGAGATCATTTACTTCTCAACAGGTGTTGAAGCTGCTTTAATGTTACAGCCAAGAAATTTGGTTGTGGTTGGTGAAAATGCGCATGTTCAAATTATTGAAAGACACCAAAGTTTAAACGAAACCCGAGCAATCGGCGAACGGAGCGAAGCTAATCCGGTGCTGACGAATTCGGTAACTGAAATATTTGCTCAAAAACGTGCCATAGTAGATTACTATAAAATTCAAAATGACATGCAATCTGCAAACCTGGTTGACAACACCTATATTTCTCAAAAACAAGAAAGTAGAGTTTCTGTTCATACCTTCTCATTTGGAGGAAATATTACTCGTAACAACCTAAATTTCTATCATTTTGGAGAGCGAATCGATTCTACTTTAAAAGGAATTACCATTCTTGGCGATAAGCAACATGTAGATCATTTTACATTGGTTAATCATGCCACACCGAATTGCGAAAGCCATCAAAACTACAAAACCATTCTTGCTGATAGTTCTACAGGGGTTTTTAATGGTAAAATATTTGTTGAAAAAGAGGCACAAAAAACAGATGCTTTTCAGCAAAATAATAACATTTTAATTGGTGATAAAGCAACAATTAATGCCAAACCACAATTGGAAATTTTTGCAGATGATGTAAAATGTTCGCACGGTTGTACTATTGGACAATTAGACGAGAGTGCTATGTTTTATATGCAACAACGCGGAATTCCGAAGAAAGAAGCCAAAGCCTTGTTGATGTATGCCTTTTCCAACGAAGTGATAGAAAGTATTAAAATACCCGAATTGAAGCAACGAATTACTAAAATTATCGCTACAAAATTGGGCGTTAATTTGGGATTTGATTTGTAGTTATTTTATACTTTTTACTACTGTACTTAAAAACCCGTTAAAGTCAAATTTTTCGCTCAATCCAAGGTGAACAATTACTAAATCTTTGCTTGGGAATATGGCAATCATTTGCCCTTGATAACCGCTGGCATAGTACATTTCTCTTGGCACATCAGGAAAATAACCGCCAGAGTTTAACCAAAATTGCGCGCCATACCTTCCATTGGAAGTATTGGTGGGTGTTGCTACATATTTTGCCCAACTTTCGTCAAATAATTGCTCTCCATTCCAATTGCCTTTGTGAAGATATAATAGCCCAAATTTCCCCCAATCTCTTGCTGTAGCCCATCCGTATGAAGAACCCACAAAATTCCCAGCCATATCGGTTTCAATAATTGCCGAATGCATGCCAATTTTGTCCAATAAAGCGCTGTACCAAAAGTCCAAATACTCTTGGTGCGTTTTAAATTGATTTCTGATAATTCCACTTAATAAATTGGTGGTTCCAGAGGAGTAATTCCAATGGGTATTTGGAGCAAAAGCAGCCGGTTTTTCTAATTGTGATCGGGACATGTCTTCTGCTTGAAAAAGCATTTTAGTAGCGTCACAAATCTTATCGTATTTTTCTTCCCACTCTAAGCCAGAGTTCATGTGAAGCAAATCATTCAATGTGATTTTAGCACGATTATCTTCCTTCCATTCAGCAATTGGAGCGGGTTTATTTATGTCTAATTTTTCTTGTTTTTGCAATATTCCAAATAGCGTTCCGGTGATGCTTTTAGTCATCGACCAACCTAATAATCTGGAGTTTTTATTGAAATTGGTATCGTATTTTTCAGCAATAATATGGTCTTTGTATACTACAAGAATGGCACGAGTTCGTTTGTTTTTTTCTCCTTTTTTATCAAAAGAATTGTCAACTGCAGCATTTAATTTTTTGTAATCAATGTTAGAAAAAATAGTGTCTTTAGGTTCATTATCTCCATAAGGAAAGGGCAAGTTGATTTTGTTTTTTGATCTTTTTGGAACTTCATAAGGTTTGCTGGCGTCAAAATCATCGTTAATTAAGGTTACGCCTAAGCCTTCACGATATATTGCTTTGCGCTCTTTGATTCCGTAAACGCTGGAAACAGCAAATTTCCCCGCTTCATTAATAGAATTTGCAGCTAAATTCACCAATGGAATATCATTGTCTCCTTGTTCAATAATTTGTAAAGGGCGGTTGTCTAAAAAATGTCCAGACGCTATACTTTTAGCCGAAAAACCTGAAATTAAATCTAATTTAGGATAGGTTGTTATTCCAAAATAAACTAAAAAAATAATTACGGCAAGCGCAAAATACTTAAGAAATTTCTTCATTTTTGATATTGATTTGGACTGCAATTTAGTAATAAATACACCAACAAAAAGTTTAAATAATTATTAACGGCAAGTTGCTAAATATAATTGGCAATTTTATTACTTTTGTATTTAGAAAAATTCTAAATAACAATGTTGGATATACAAAAAATACGCGCTGATTTTCCGATACTTTCTGAGAAAGTAAATGGGAGGCCCCTCGTATATTTCGATAACGGAGCAACTTCTCAAAAACCTCAAGTCGTTATTGATGCGATTTCAAAATATTACCAGGAATACAATGCGAACATTCACCGCGGTGTTCACACCTTGAGTCAATTAGCAACCGATGCCTATGAGGTTTCAAGGGGTAAAATTCAAAAGCACCTTAATGCTAAATTTCCTCATGAAGTTATTTTTACATCGGGGACAACCCATGCCATTAATACAGTGGCTAGTGGAATTTCAACTATGATTAAAGCTGGCGATGAGGTATTGGTTTCGGCATTAGAGCACCACAGCAATATAGTTCCCTGGCAAATGTTATGTGAACGAACAGGCGCTATTTTAAAAGTAATTCCGATGAATGAAAAAGGAGAATTAGTGCTTTCAGAGTACGATAAATTGCTTTCGCATAAAACCAAAATTGTTGCCGTAAATCATATTTCCAATGCTTTGGGAACGATCAATCCTATTGAATATTTGATTGAAAAAGCACATCAATATGGCGCTGCGGTTTTAATTGACGGAGCGCAAGCAACCCCGCATTTAAAACCCGATGTTCAGGAATTAGATTGTGATTTTTATGTTTTTTCTGGACATAAAATTTGTGGCCCAACTGGAGTTGGAATTCTATATGGAAAAGAAGCTTGGTTAAACAAACTACAGCCTTTTCAAGGTGGTGGCGAAATGATTGCGACCGTAACTTTTGAAAAAACCACCTACGCCGAATTACCTCATAAATTAGAGGCGGGAACTCCAAATATTGAAGGTGGAATTGTAATAGGAACTGCTATCGATTATTTGAATGAAATAGGCTTTGACAACATTGCTGCATACGAGCAAGAATTGTTGGATTATGCCACCGAAAAACTACTTGAAATTGAGGGGTTGAAAATCTTTGGAACTGCCGAAAATAAAACATCCGTAATTTCTTTTAATATTGCAGAAATTCATCCGTACGACATTGGTACGATTATAGATAAATTAGGAATTGCGGTTCGAACAGGCCACCACTGTGCCCAACCCATCATGGATTATTATTCAATTCCGGGAACGATAAGAGCCAGTTTTGCTTTTTACAATACCAAGGAAGAAATAGATATATTTGTAGACGCCCTAAAAAAAGCAGTTAGTATGTTAGCTTAAATAATTAGTATGAAAACAATTGCACTTTTATTTCTTTCGTTTTTTATGGTAAAAGGATGTTCCAATGAAAAGAAACAACAACTTGCAACTACCGAGATTGTTTATACGACAACCTCTAGAGGGAGCTTCCAAAAAATTACCATCCACAAGCAAGAAATTTCTATCAATAAAGACAGAAATGATGAAGGTCTTGGAGTTACTTCAAAAATTACAGATGCAAATTGGAGCGATTTAGTAAAGTTGTTTGGCAAACTTGATTTAGAAAAATTGAGCACTTATGAAGGGCCAACCCAAAAGCGACTTTATGATGGTGCTGCAATAGCAAATTTAAAAGTTACTTATAAAGAAAAACAATATAATTCAGCTAGTTTTGACCACGGAAACCCTCCTGTTGAAATAGAAGATTTTATAAAAAAAGTACTATTTGTAGCAAAAATAGAATAAATGACAATACAAGAAATACAAGCCGAAATTATAGATGAGTTTTCAATGTTTGATGATTGGATGCAACGCTATGAATTTATTATTGAACTAGGAAAATCATTACCGTTAATTCAGGAGGAATATAAAATCGAAGACAATATTATTCAAGGATGTCAATCTAAAGTTTGGGTTCATGGCGAATTGGCTGAAGATAAATTGGTTTTTACGGCAGATAGTGATGCCATTTTAACGAAAGGAATTATTGCCATTTTAATTCGGGTTTTTTCCAATCAGAAACCTTCAGATATTTTAGAAGCAAACACTGATTTTATTGATGAAATAGGCCTCAAAGAACATTTGTCGCCAACCCGCGCCAACGGATTAGTTTCAATGATAAAACAAATAAAAATGTATGCCTTAGCTTACAGTCAAAAATAAATTTTAATTAAACATATTGCCCAAATCATATCAATTATGGAAGAATACAAGGACGAAATTAATTTAGGAGAATCGGTTGTAAAAGTTTTAAAAAGCATTTACGATCCAGAAATCCCAGTAGATATTTATGAATTGGGATTGATTTATGATGTGATGATTAATGAAGAAAACGAAGTAAAAGTATTAATGACTTTAACCTCGCCTAATTGCCCTGTAGCCGAAACCTTGCCTCGTGAGGTGGAAGAAAAAGTTACTAAAATAGATGCCATTAAATCGTGTGAAGTGGAGATCACTTTTGATCCGCCATGGAGCAAAGATTTAATGAGTGAAGAAGCCAAACTAGAATTAGGAATGCTTTAAACAAATGGAAGAAATAATAAATAAAGTTGCAAATTCTTCGCTTCAAGTTTTTGATTTGGAGGATTATTATGTTGCTGGTATTCGAACTCAGTTGGATATTTCGCAATGGCTTTATGAGGGATTTCTATTAAAAGAAAAAGACTTTCGTGAGGCATTGAAAAATCACGATTGGACTCAATATCAAAACCATTTGGTTTCAATTCATTGTGTTTCAGATGCGATTCTTCCAGCCTGGGCAAGTATTTTAGTCACTACTTATGCAGCTCCTTTTGCCCAAAAAGTAGTATTAGGAACTACTATAGATATGGAAACTTATTTATACCAAGAAGCTCTTTCAAAGATAGATTATTCGATTTATAAAGACAAGCCAGTTATCTTAAAAGGGTGTTCTAAAAAACCCGTTCCCGAATCGGCGTATGTGATGGCAATACAAAAATTACAACCATTTGCCAAAAGCATCATGTATGGAGAAGCATGCTCTGCCGTACCGCTTTATAAAGCAAGATAATTCCTACAAATCTATTTTTATATTGGTATATTATCGAGTATTTATGCCATTTGTAGAATATTTTATTTTACCATTTATGTGTAATTTTTTACACTATACTATTTTTCTACTTATTTTTCATTTGCAAACATTTAATTACTAGATAGTTAATGTTATATTTTATTATAATTATTTATAAGAAATATTTTATAAGTATATTTTTCTGAGCAAGTATCAAATTTTTCTGCCTGCTTTGTTTAATTAACTTTAATAATTAATTATAAAACAATAATAAGATGAAAAAAATTATTCTCAAATTAAGCTTGCTTTTATTTGTTTCCTTAGTGTCTGCGCAAAACGCTGAAAAAGAAAATTTAAAGCAAAATGAAGCTGCTGCAGCAAGAAAAACAGTTGAACTGCCAAACGGTTGGAAAAAATTTGGACAAATTAGCTTTTTATTTAATCAATCGGCTTTTAATAATGCTTGGATGGCAGGCGGGACTTCAAGTATTGCCGGTAACATTGGTTTAAATTATGATATTAATTACAAAAAAGGATTAATAGTTTGGGATAATAAATTAATTGCGGCTTATGGTTTAGCCAAAATAAAAGGCGCCGAACGAAATACTAAAACTGATGATAGATTGGAATGGAATTCACTTTTCGGGAAACAAGCTACAGGAAATTGGTATTTTTCTGCATTTTTAAATTTTAAAACCCAAATGGATAGTGGATTTGACGCAACAGGAAAAAATAGAATTTCCCATTTATTGTCTCCAGCTTATTTGCAACTTGGGCCAGGGATGTTATGGAAAAAAAGCGATAATTTAAAAGTTAATTTTGCACCTGCTACTTCAAGATTAATTATTGTAGATAGACAGTTTACAGAGTTTGGCACTTCATTTGGTGTAGAGAAGGGAAAGACAATTCGATATGAATTTGGAGCAAGTATTTTGGGGTACTATAAATTGAATTTAATTGAAAATGTATCCATGGAAAACATTTTAAATTTATATTCAAATTATTTAGATATGCCAGAAAATATTGATATTGATTATCAAATGAATCTAGTTATGAAAGTAAATAAATTCATGTCGGCAAATCTTTCTCTTCAAGCAATTTATGATGATAATGCAAACCCAATTAAATCAGAAATTCAAATTAGAGAAGTTTTTGGTTTAGGGGTAAATTATAGTTTCTAAATAAAAGACCTATTATTTTTTTAGTTCTTTTTTTATTCTTTATCATCAAGCGCATCTTTAAAATCGGGGTATAAAAACTTATTATACGGAAATCTAGTAATATGAATTTGTCTTACCGCTTCATAAACTATTTCTCTAAATTGCTCAAAATTTTCTTTTTCAGTTGCCGAAATAAATAAGGCTTTCTTTTTACCTACATTACTCATCCAGGTAGCTTTCCATTCATCAAGCGTATAATGTTTGGTAGTTTTTTCAGTAATTAAATCATCTTCTTCAATGGTAAGATGTTTGTACGCATCTATTTTATTAAACACCATAATCATTGGTTTGTTATCACTCTTAATGTCTAATAAAATTTGATTTACCGATTCTATATGATCTTCAAAATCGGAATGTGAAATATCAACAACATGAAGTAATAAATCGGCCTCACGAACTTCGTCCAATGTACTTTTAAATGACTCTATTAATTGAGTTGGTAATTTTCGAATAAAACCTACAGTATCCGAAAGTAGAAAAGGCATGTTTTTAATTACAACTTTTCTTACAGTAGTGTCTAAAGTTGCAAAGAGTTTGTTTTCTACAAAAACATCACTTTTTCCTACGGCATTCATTAAAGTAGACTTTCCGACATTAGTATATCCAACAAGAGCCACACGAACCATTGCCCCTCTGTTGCTTCTTTGAATCGACATTTGTCTATCTATAGTTTTAATTTTTTCTTTTAATAAAGATATTCTATCTCTTACAATTCGGCGGTCGGTTTCAATTTCGGTTTCTCCAGGCCCACGCATTCCAATACCTCCTTTTTGTCTTTCTAAGTGCGTCCATAATCCGGATAATCTTGGAAGTAAATAGATACATTGTGCCAATTCTACTTGAGTTCTTGCATAAGAAGTTTCGGCTCTTTGAGCAAATATATCTAAGATAAGGTTCGTTCTATCTAAGATTTTACAATCAATTATTTTTGAAATATTTTTTTGCTGAGAGGGAGTAAGCTCATCATCAAAAATTATAGTTGAAACCTCGTTGGATTTTACAAAGTGGTGAATCTCCTCAATTTTACCAGTACCCAAAAATGTTTTTGGATTTGGTTTCTCCATTTTTTGCCAAAATCTTTTTATAACCTCTCCACCTGCAGTGAAGGTAAGAAACTCTAATTCATCTAAATATTCAATTAGCTTTTCTTCGCTTTGATTCTGAGTAACAATTCCTACAATTACTGTTTTTTCGAAATTTATTTTTTCTTTTTCTAACATACTAATTTATCTGTCACAAAATTAAGGAAATGTTACGGGTTTTTTAGAAAATATTATAGGATTAATGAGCTTGCATTACTTAAATTTTACAATAAATTTAAATTAATTTACTTTTTTAGTATTTTTTTTTATATTTGGAGATTAATCAAAATGAACAACTCCTAATAAAAAATTAAAATTAATAGATAATAATGAAAAAAATTACCATTTTACTATTCGCTTTATTGATTTCCTTTGTTGGATATTCTCAATTTCCAACACCAGGAACAGAAGGGTTCGAAACCACTACAGGACCAGATGTGCCAATTGCTACATCACTTTCATCTCCTTGGTCACTAGGAACTGGTGCTGCCGGAAATCAATGGGCAGTTTTTGATGTTGCTCCCGCTACCGCAACACAAGTGCGTTGGGATAGAGCAACTACAAATTTTTATGCAGGGACTCAAGCCGCATTTATAAATAGAAGGCAACTTGGAGCAGCTGGTCTTACTTCTGAAGATTACTTAGCAACTCCATTAATTACAGTACCTGCTAGTGGGCAATTAACATTTTGGACAAGAAAAGGATTTAATGCTAATGGTACAGGAGCAGCCGCTACAGCCGATGTTAGTTATTTGATTAAAGTTAATACCAATACAACTGCTGGATCGCAAACAACGCCAGCAAATTATACTACAACTTTACAAACCTGGAATAATGCCAATCCATTAGTGGCAACTTTCAATAT
>JBILNU010000124.1:0-4277 GCA_044374815.1 Flavobacterium sp. | reverse complement strand
AGATGATTTAACAACATCTGAAATTGCATTTTTTGCTGCTGAAAAAGCAATTACTGATGCCAAAATTGATCCAGAAACTTTAGATTATATCATTTTTGCTCACAACTTTGGTGATGTAAATAAGGGTGCCATTCAATCGGATACGCTTCCGAGTTTAGCCAGTAGAGTAAAACACAAACTAAGAATTCAAAATCCGAAATGCGTTGCCTATGACATGCTCTTTGGTTGCCCAGGCTGGGTAGAAGGTGTAATTCAAGCACAAGCTTTTATTAAAGCTGGTATGGCCAAAAAATGTTTGGTGATAGGTGCCGAAACACTATCTCGAGTGGTAGATCCACACGATAGAGATTCTATGATTTATTCCGATGGTGCTGGAGCAACAATTATTGAAGCTACTGATGACGAGGGCGGAATTTTAGCTCATGAAACTGCTACCTACACTTATGATGAAGCACATTTTTTATTTTTTGGAAAATCCTTCAACAAAGACCATGATCCAAATGTGCGTTATATAAAAATGCATGGAAGAAAGATATATGAATTTGCGCTTTCTAACGTTCCAAAAGCAATGAAAGAATGTTTGGATAAAAGTGGCGTTGATATCAGTCAATTGAAAAAAATATTGATTCACCAAGCCAATGAAAAAATGGATGAGGCAATTATTCAAAGGTTTTACAAATTGTACGATCAAAAAATGCCGGATGGAATCATGCCGATGAGTATCCACGAATTAGGAAATTCAAGTGTTGCAACCGTGCCAACCTTATTTGATTTATTGATTAAAGGAAAAATTAAAGACCATAACCTCAACAAGGGAGATGTGATCTTGTTTGCTTCAGTAGGATCTGGAATGAATATCAATTCGATTGTATACAAAATGTAATTCATAACTTAATTTTGTTTACCTTAATAGTTCCAAAGTTTCAGGTTTAATTACTAAATTTACCAACCATTTCAATTTGGAATAGTAAACTGAAACAAACAAATAATGTACGAAAAAACCTATCCTAATAAACGCTTCAAGCATACTTTAGAATTTTTACAAAAACATGTAACAACTTCCGAAACTATTTTTGATTTGGGTGTACCCAATCCTTTTTCAAAAATAATGGAAGAAAATGGATATACTGTAAAAAACACTACCGGAGAAGATTTAGATAATGATGTAACTGCCTTGCAAAATCAAGAGTATTCAGTTTTTACGGCTTTTGAAATATTTGAACATTTATTGAACCCGTATACCATTTTGCAAAATGTAAAATGTGATAAATTGTTAATTTCCATTCCTTTACGATTGTGGTTTTCGCCTGCATATAGAAGCAAAACCGATATGTGGGATCGCCACTACCATGAATTTGAAGATTGGCAATTGGATTGGTTACTAGAAAAAACAGGCTGGAAAATTACAGCAAGAGAAAAATTTACGCATCCAGTGAAAAAGTTTGGATTCCGACCTTTACTTCGTTATTTCACGCCCCGTTATTACATTGTTTACGCAGAAAAAGTAAAATAAATGAACTACTACATTGTAATTCCTTCCCATAATGAAGAAGAATTTATTGGACTTACCCTACAATCTTTGGTAGAGCAAACCGTTTTGCCTACAAAAGTTGTGGTTGTAAACGATAATTCAACCGATGCTACTGCAGCAATAGTATCCGATTTTGCTTCAAAATATCCTTTTATTTCATTGGTTAATAAAACTTCCGATGCCATTCATTTACCCGGTAGCAAGGTAATTCAAGCTTTTCAAACAGGATTTGAAACATTAGATGAAAATTATGATTTGATTGTAAAAGCCGATGCCGATTTGATTTTTCCGAGAAATTATTTTGAAACCATAATTTCACATTTTCAATCGGATGTCAAAATTGGTATGGCGGGTGGATTTGCATACATAGAAAAAAATGGCGAATTTATTCTTGAAAATCTAACCGACAAAGACCATATTCGGGGTGCATTTAAAGCATACAGAAAAGATACTTTTAAGCAAATTGGCGGCCTTAAACCTGCAATGGGTTGGGATACCGTAGATGAATTGCTTTGCAAATATTATGATTGGAAAGTAATTACAGATACAACTTTAAAAGTAAAGCATTTAAAACCAACAGGCGCAAATTATAATAAAACCGCCCGCTATAAACAGGGAGAAGCTTTCTACACCTTGGGTTATGGGCTTTTGATCACTGCTATTGCTTCCGCAAAATTAGCAATAATGAAGAAAAAACCCTTGTTGTTTTTTGATTATATCAAAGGTTTTTGGATAGCAAAAAAAAGTAATAAATCCATGTTAGTTACGCCAGACCAAGGAAAATTCATTCGAAATTATCGCTTAAAAAAAATGAAAGAGAAATTATTTAATCAATATTAATAACCTAAAGAATTAAACTAAATATAGTACATTTACAATTAATTTTTCCAGCAATTTGATTAACAATAACAAATGATACTTCTTAGATACATATCGCAAATTGGAAGGTACTTCTTGATGCTTAAAGAGGTATTTAACAAGCCAACAAAATGGTCTGTAATGCGCGGATTGATTTTAAAAGAAGTTGATGACTTAATAATTGGTTCCTTGGGAATCGTAGCGTTTATTGCTTTTTTTGTGGGTGGTGTAGTTTCTATTCAAACAGCACTAAATTTAACCAATCCATTAATCCCAAAACAATTAATTGGATTTGCTACCAGACAATCTATTATTTTAGAATTTGCCCCAACATTTATATCCATAATTATGGCTGGTAAAATGGGTTCTTTCATTACATCAAGTATAGGAACTATGCGAGTTACTGAACAAATTGATGCACTTGAAGTAATGGGTGTAAATTCATTAAATTATCTTGTATTTCCAAAAATTATTGCTTCTCTATTGTATCCATTTTTAATTGGGATCGCTATGTTTCTTGGTATTCTTGGTGGATGGATCGCTGGTGTTTATGGTGGATTTGTAGCAAGTAATGAATTTGTTACCGGACTCCAAACTAATTTTATTCCGTTTCACATAACCTATGCTTTTATAAAAACAATGGTTTTTGCATTTATACTTTCTACAATCCCTTCTTTCCATGGATATTACATGAAAGGTGGGGCACTAGAAGTTGGAAAAGCGAGTACTGTTTCATTTGTTTGGACTAGTGTTGTAATTATTGTGGTCAATTATATTTTAACTCAATTACTATTAACATAATGATAGAAATAAAAAATTTAGAAAAATCATTTGGTGATAATAAAGTTTTAAAAGGAATTTCGACCGTTTTTGAAACTGGAAAAACCAATTTAATTATTGGTCAAAGTGGTTCTGGCAAAACCGTTTTATTAAAATCTTTACTAGGAATACACACTCCCGAAGTAGGAACTATATCATTTGACGGTAGAATTTATTCTGAATTATCCGATGATGATAAAAGAGCATTAAGAACAGAAATTGGAATGGTTTTTCAAGGCAGCGCTTTGTTTGACAGCATGACTGTGGAAGAAAATGTTGGTTTCCCATTAAAGATGTTTACCAATAAATCAGCTGCCGAAATAAAAGAGCGTGCCGACTTTGTTATTCAAAGGGTTAATTTAACAAATGCACACAATAAAAAACCTTCTGAATTATCCGGTGGTATGCAAAAGAGAGTTGCTATTGCAAGAGCAATAGTTAACAATCCAAAATATCTTTTTTGCGACGAACCAAATTCTGGTTTGGATCCTAAAACAGCAATATTAATTGACAACCTAATTCTAGAAATTACCCAGGAATATAATATTACTACAGTAATAAATTCCCACGATATGAATTCGGTTATGGAAATTGGTCAAAAAATTATATTGCTTAAAGAGGGATTATTAGCTTGGGAAGGAACAAATAAAGAAATTTTTAAAACAGACAATGACGCAATTGTAGATTTTGTTTACTCTTCTAATTTGTTCAAAAAAATTAGAAAAGCACAAAACAAAGAAGAATTATAATTACTTATTTCTTGGTTGCTAAAGCAGTAATTCGCTTGATATCCTGCTCTTTACTTTTTGGATAAATCAACAACACATTGTCTTTATCTACTATAATATAATCATCTAGGCCGTCTACCACAATTAGTTTTTTACCATCAGTTCGTATAATATTATTAGACGCATTTTCAAGAATAACGGTAGCATTTACCACCGCATTATTTTGTTGATCTTTATCCAGTTTTTCATGCAGGGAACTCCAAGTTCCAAGATCATTCCAATCAAAAGTTGCAGGTAATACATAAACATTATCAGCAACTTTTGATTGGAATGATCTTGGA
>JBILNU010000038.1:0-15226 GCA_044374815.1 Flavobacterium sp. | reverse complement strand
TGTCTCAGGTGCATACACAGTAACAGTTACAAATGCAGCAGGTTGTACAAGTTTAGCTGCAAATAGCACAGTAACAATTAATCCAAACCCAACGGTAACTGTGAGTAGTCCTGTTGTTTGTAACGGACAATCAGCTACAGTAACAGCAACACCTGGAATAGCAGGAAATTACTCTTATGCTTGGACAGTTCCTTCGGGGGTTACAAATCCAGGAAATGTTGCTTCATTTAATTTAGCAGCTGCAGTAGCAGGGTCCTATTCTGTTGTGATTACAAATACAACAACAAGTTGTTTTAGCACAAGTTCTTCAGGCTCTATTTCTTTTGCGCCTGCATTTGATTTTACATTATTTGGAGAGTGTCTTGATAATAACTTTACCCTAAAAGTAATCCCTTCAGGAAATTCTTTTGATTTAAATTCATCAACTTTTAACTGGACTGTAAATTCTGTAAGCGTTGGATCTAATGCTACTTTTAACGCCACTGCCTATTTTAATGATCCAATGGTAACAACTCAAATGCCAGCAACATTTAATGTAAATGTAACAACTGTAGATGGTTGTCAATTAAGTGATTCAATTGTAGTTGATAGAATTTATTGCGAACTTCAAAAAGGGATTTCTCCTAACAATGATAATAAAAATGATTTCTTTGATTTAAGATTAATGAACGTTCAAAAATTGGGCATTTATAATAGATTAGGAACAAATGTTTATTCAAAAAATGAATATACTAACGAATGGATAGGACAATCAGATTCAGGGGATGAATTGCCTGATGGAACTTATTTTTATGTAATAGAGTTTAAAAACAATCAACCAAGTAAAACAGGTTGGATTTACATTAACAGAAATTCTAAATAAATATTAACGTAAAATGATAAATCTTCATAAAATGAAAAAAATATATTTCCTAATTGCGTTAGCATTATTTACAGTTATTGATGTAAAAGCGCAGCAAGATCCTCAATATACTCAATACATGTATAATATGAGTATAATGAACCCAGCTTATGCGGGTTCAAAAGAAAACATGACGGGGGGATTTTTATATAGAAAACAATGGATAAATATAGATGGAGCACCAACAACGGGAACCTTCTTTATCAACTCTCCTGTTGGAAAAAATGTAGGATTAGGGCTTTCTGCCGTTAGCGATAGAATTGGTCCTGTTGACGAAACAAATGTATACGCAGATTTCTCATACACTCTTAATCTTGGAGGAGATAGAAGATTAGCATTTGGTTTAAAAGGAGGAGTTACTATGCATAAAATAGATTTTAATACTATTTACCCAACTTTACCCGATATTAACGATGAATCTTTTGGCGGCCCAAATCCAAATAAGTCCTTTTTAAATATGGGTACAGGGGTCTTTTATTATACCAATAAATATTATGTTGCGGTATCAATGCCAAATATGCTTAAGTCTAATTATTTAGATTTTAATGGAGTTAAATACGGAAATGAAACACTACATTATTTCGTAACAGGGGGATATGTATTTGATATTAATCCCGATCTTAAATTTAAACCATCTACTATGATAAAGTCTGCAATGAATACACCAGTATCATTTGATTTGTCTGCAAACTTTATGTTCAAAGATAAGTTTGAGGTGGGTGGAACTTACAGATCTCAAGATTCTTTTGGAGCCATGGTTAATTATGCAGTTAATCCAAACTTAAGAGTAGGATATGCATACGATCAAATTGTCTCCGATTTAAAAATATCTACTCCATCTTCTCATGAGATATTGATCTTATTCAATTTAAATTTTCCGAAAAAAGTATCTCAATCTCCAAGATATTTCTAACATAAACCAAGTATAAAAATGAAAAATCTATATATAGTATTAAGTTTTTTTGCAATAAGTAGTTCAATTATTGCTCAAAATCAAGACACCAAAGTAGCAGATAAATTATTTAGTAGATATGAATATATTTCTGCAGTTAAAGAATATCAAAAATTGGTTGATAGCGGAAAAGCTGACGGATATGTATTTAAACAAATGGCTGATGCATATTATAATATGTTCAACACTGCTGAAGCAATTAAATGGTATTCAAAAGCTACTGCTTCTAAGCAAGATGCAGAAACTTATTATCGATATGCTCAGATGCTAAAATCAAATGGAAAATATGAAGAGTCTAATAAGCAAATGAGTAAATTTGCTGCTTTATCTCCTAATGACGTGAGAGCAAAATCGTTTAATGAGAATCCAAATTATGTTCCAAAATTAGTGCAAGGAGTAACTTATTCTGTAACACCTGTTAAAATAAGTTCAGATAAATCTGATTTTGGTGCAGTATTATATGATAAAACACTTTACTTTACGAGTGCTAGAAGTGGATCTAAAAAAACCTACGGTTGGACCGGCGAGCCTTTTTTAGATGTATATACTTCTATTATGGCTGATTCTGGAAACTTTTCTGAGCCAGTTCCATTAGAATCAATTAATCACAAACGCCACGATGGTCCTGTTACAATTAGCGCTGATGGAAATACAATGTACTTTTCTAGCGATAGTTTTAGAGACGGGTTGTATGAAAAAGATAAGCAAAACCACTTAAAATTAGGTAGAAACAATTTATATGTTGCTACAAAATCTGGAGAGACTTGGTCTAATATTAAACCTTTACCATTCAACAGTAAAGATTTTTCTTTAAGTAACCCAAGTTTAAGTAGAGATGGTAAAACTCTTTATTTTTCTTCAAATATGCCAGGAAGTATAGGAGGAGTTGATATTTGGAAAGTTTCTGTTAATGGAGGTAATTTTGGGAAGCCTGAAAACTTGGGCCCTAAAGTTAACACCGAAGGAAATGAAAGTTTTCCATTCATTGCAGATGATAATGTAACTTTATATTTTGCTTCAACAGGAAAACCAGGTTTAGGGGGTTTAGACATTTTTCAAATAAACCTTGTAAAAGGTACTGAAGCGGTAAATATGGAGAAACCAATTAATACCGAAAAAGACGATTTTGATTTTACTTTTAATAAAGCAAAAAATATTGGGTTCCTTTCTAGTAACAGAAACGGAAACGACGATTTGTTTCTTGCAACACCACTTTGTGCTGTAGATTTATTAGTTGTCGTTACCAATGCTAAAACTGGAGTAGTATTAGACAATGCAAAAGTTGCAATTTTAGACGCAAAAAATAACGTTATTGCAACTCAATATTCAAACAACAACGGAGAAGTAAACTTTAAAATTGAATGTGATACACCATATTCTATTCAAGCTTCAAAAGACGGATTTGAAGGAAATGTATTTTCTGTGGAAAAAAGCAAAGGACCAACTGCTAAATTACCTGCTCCGTTACAACCAATTGATGTAATCATTACGCCAACTGAAATTGTTTTACAGCCAATTTATTTTGAGTTTGACAAAAGTAACATTACACAGCAAGGTGCATTTGAGTTAGACAAATTAGTTCAGGTTATGAAAAACAACGATAAGTTAGTAATTTTTGCAAAATCACACACTGATAGTAGAGGTAGTGACTCTTATAACCTTTCTTTATCAGACAGAAGAGCACAAGCAACGGTTCAATATGTAATTTCTAAAGGAATACCTGCAGAGCGTATTTCTGGTAAAGGATTTGGAGAAAGTGAACCTGTTGTTCCTTGTAACCCATGTACGGAAGAAGAATATGCTAAGAACAGACGTTCAGAATTCTTGATCGTGAAATAATTCAAGAAGAATATTTATAAAAAAGCCCTGTTTTTGTAACAGGGCTTTTTTGTTTTTAGGCTATTAGAGAAACAAAAATTATTCAAATAACAAAATATTAATTATCCTGTAAACAATCAATTTTTGAAGCTTATTTTTATCCGTACCATAATATTTTTATCCTTAGATATGTTTTTAATTGTTATGAGAGTCATAAATTAAAATATGTAAATAAAAAAAGCCGCATATATGCGGCTTTTTAAAATGTATTTGAAAAACGTTTAGTTTATTACTATATTATCTACATTACAATTTGTTGTTTGTAAACTTGACCCCGGAATATTACTTCCTGTATATTCAAAAACAAAATATCCATTTCCTTGAATTGTTGTTGGAATAGTGTAAGTACCCGCCGAAGTAAATGAGGAAGTAGTAGCCGTTGGGAAATTAAAACTAGATGAAATGTCAAACAATGTAGCATTAGATAGTTTTTCGCCAGGCACATAATTCAAAGTTCTATAAACTTTTAATCCAAAAGCAGAACTGAAGAAATCGGCATCAACTTGAAATGACAATGTATTAGCAGCAGTAAAGTTTACTGGAACAATAAAGTAAGATTTGTTGCTTTCAAGTGCACCACCAAAGGCAGACATTTGAATGCATTTACTACCGTTTACCGTTTTTACTATCCAATCTTTGGTTCCTGAAGTTGCAAAATTTAAATAGTTTGGAAATCCTTTTTGATTAACCGTTGCACTTTCAAAATTTTCTATTAAACTATTTGCAAAATTATAGGTTCTTGGATTCGTTAATTCAACATCGTTTTGATGTCTTACAATAAATTGATAATCAGAACCATATTTTGTCATAACACCTGTAATTGTTCCTCTTCCTGAGGGAACATTTTGGTAAGCAAACATAGCATATCGACTAACACGGAAATATCTTGTAGCCCCCCCCGTAACATCTACTATATTATGATTTGTTGCGCTACCTCCAGAATCTATATCAAAATAAGTTCTTGCTAAAGATCCGTCTGCAAATTGTACATTATTAATTTTAATTAAAGTGTTTAAATTAACATCAGTTGCAGCAGTAGCTAAAGAAATTAGTCTCACTAAACTGGTTTCTGGAACCATTACTGATGATGGAAATAAATATTTTTGCCACTCGTTTTCAGAAATTCTTCCAATTGCTCCATTATATAATGTTCCAATTTTTAAAGAGCCATCAACAACTGCAGTGTATAAACCTTTTAGTTTAATAAATACTTTTCTACCTGGCTTAAATCCTTTACCAAAAGATGAAAAATTTGCGCTAACACTTAGTCCAATAGGTTGAGTAGTATTTACAGCAATATCTTGCATACAAATAGTATTGTAAAAAGTACCTGTTTCATCCGAAGAGGTTACATAAGCCTCAATAATATCATCTGCCGTATATTGAACCGGAATGGCGGTATTGTTAAAGGTTTTAATATTCTGAACAGTTTTGGTTGCGGTTAACTCATAGGTTACAATTCCTGTTCCGTTATTGTCCATTTTTCTGTCATCTACTACGCAACTTGTAAAATTAAATACAAGTGCAGCGATGGCTAATGTTGAAAGTATCTTTTTCATAATTTTAGTAATAAAGTCTTATGTTATCTATTTGATAGGTTGCGTCTTGAGAGGTATTTGTACCGGACCCTTTTACTTTAAATGCAAAGTGTAAAGTTCCATTAAAATTAGACAAATCAACTTCACCAGAATTTACATATTCGTAAAAATCGTTGCTTGGGGTTGGTTTAGTTATTGGTAAACTCAACCAATTAGATTGATTAAAGTTGGCAATATTTCCATCATAATCTGTCGAAACCATCAATTCTAAAGAATTTTCTGTAGTAGTTAAATAGGCATGTGCAGCCTGAAAAACTAATTTTTCCCCTTCTTGCTTATTCATGTCAAATCCTGGAGAAATTAACCAGGCAATATTTGAAGCTTGCCCAGATTGATATGAAGTGAATTCTGCATATCCATTACCAGAGTAGATTTCTTCAGTAAATTTTTTTGTACCTACTTGAGCATAATTTGTCCAGCCCGTTGTATTTAATGCAGTTCCATCTGTATTATCTGAAAAGTTTTCTACAAAAAGCGTGGTTTTTACTTTAGCGTTTTCTATATCGTTATCACTTGTACAACTTGATAAAATTGTTAATCCAGCAATAAACAAAAACTTATATAATGTTTTATTTTTCATATTTAAATAATTAAAAGTTAATGTATAAGTTTAAGAAATAAGTTCTTCCAAAGCCATAAAAATATTTAGGACCAAATGAAGGTGTGTGGGATACATATTGATTTGTTGATGGATCAATATGACCTGAATCTTGATTTAATTGACGGAAACTAGAATTTCGTGCTTGTTCAAATCCCCCTGTTTTATAGGTTACATCAAAAATATTATTAATAGTTGCAAAGAATCCAAATGTTTGATTTCCAATTTTCCAAGATTTTCCTCCAGTAATATTAATTAATGTAAACGGATCAAATTTTTCTTGTTTTAATAATTGATCCACTCTCTCTTGAGTTGCCTCATAAAAAGGGGTAGATTAATTTCCAAATGCTTTATAAAATAAAAACGACTCGGTTCTTAATATTGGGGCAACATCTATATAGCTATTACCTAAATAGTTTACATTAGCTCCAACCCACCAAAACTTGGGATCTCTATATTCTAAACCAACAGAAGCCGCAGTTTGAGGCATTCCAGGTTGTTTGTAATTTTTTAAAGTTGCAACACCATAATCTCTTACCGGAAAAGTGTTCGTTGCGCTTGCTTGACTATCAATATTTAATTGAACAGTTGGATTACTATCATAGGTGTATTCGCCATAATTACCAGCAAAAGTTGCTTTTAAAGTTTTAGTAACTTGATATTCTAATCCAACTTCTATTCCAACATTTTTTTTGTTTAATCCATTAATTGTTTCTGCTACAAAAGAACTTTCTCCGTTAGACGCATCTCCGTCATCAATAGCATCAGCAAAAAAGAATGAAGTTTCGGTTGATCCAGATATATACGAATAAAACCCAGTAATTCTAGCTTTTAAACTTGGAGTTTTAATAATGTAACTCGCATCAATACTAGAAATGGTTTCGCTTTTCAAATTAGGAAAAACATTGTTGTTTATTCTTGCATTAGGAAAAGTATTTCTCATGTTTGGTGCTTTGGTAGCATAATAACCATTAAAATCAATAAATTGTCTTCCAGAGATTTTATAGGTTAGCCCTCCTTTAAATCCGAAGTTATCAAACTCAACTTTTTTGCTTTTTCCAAAAGAGTTGGTTGGATAATATCCATTTTTATATAAACCTTCTCTTTGATATTCAGAACGAGAATAGCTTTGGGCAAGATAAAAATCAACTTTTTTATAAGTAAACTTAAATTGAGTAAATGCATCAAATGTGGTTGCTGCTAATTTATAATGGTAGCCATATTTATCTCCTTCGACAACTGTTCGGTTTGGATTATTTAAATCAGATTGTTGTTGTGAAGAATTGCTCCCGAAATTATCAAAATCATTAAAATATTTACCACCCATTAAATCCAATAAATTTTGAAAATTATGTGAATCTAGTTTTTTTAAATTTAGACTAGCATTTACTAAAATGTTATCTGCTAATTGAGAAGACAATACCGAGTTGGCACTAATAAGTTTATCATCTGTTCTATCTTCGTATAGCACATAGTAACTATTTCCAGCAGTGCTATTCCTATTAATGTCATAAAGTTCATTCCAGTTTAACTGCCTGTTAGTAAGAAATTTTGCCTGAGATGCCTCTAATAAGTTAATAGCACTATTTCCAATGTAATTTCCATTATCATCAAATTGTGTAGTATAATAACTTGGCATATTTCTGTAATAGGTTGGATCTGGATTATCTTGTCCTTGAAAATCAAATCGACTATTTCCTATTGAACCTACTTGGTATGCAATATTGGTATTTAAGCTTGTTTTAGGACTAATTTTCCAATAATGACTCAACATATAAATGGGCTCATTAAGGTTTTTGATTCTTGAGTTTCTTTGTTCACCATCTTGATAACCCCAATACGAGTTGTATTTTACTCCAGCAATATCAGATACTTCTTTAGTATTAGGAGAATTTTTTCCTCTATAATTTTGAGCATAAATAGCAGTGAAGTTCAAGGAATGTTTTTCGTTAAATTTTTTCTCAATACTTGCAAATAATGAATTTGCACTATTATCAGTCCCTTCAAAGTAAGCTTCTTCTGCCCATCTTCTAGATCCAGAAACCACAAACGCCCATCCTTTAGAATTCATTCCAGAAACATAAGTTCCCATTGTTCTCCAATTGTAATTAGTGTTGGTGCCTGAAAAAGAAACCCGCGAACCTTTTCTAAAAATAGATGCTCTTGTATTTATTTCTTGTGTTCCAAGAATTCCTCCAAATGTATAGTCTGAAGGACCAGAACCCATAGTAAACTCTTGGTTTCTAGTTGCGTCGTTTAATCCGCCCCAGTTTCCCCATTGTGGTCTACCATCATAAATTTTATTCATTGAAATTCCATTTATCATCGTAGTTCCATATTCGTTATCTAAACCACGAATTCTAAAACGAGCTTGTCCCCAGTTAAAAGCAGCAGCCTGCTGAAAAACATCTCTTGAAGCTTGTAATAATCCTGAAGTACTTTCAGAACCACTATTATCATCACCAAGATCATTATCGGTAATGGTAATCAAACTCAATTGTTGTTCTTGAGTAATGTCTTCTTCTAAAGAGACTACACCTAAATCTAAAATTTTACCATTTGCCACCTCAACGGCTAGTAATACATCTTTGAAGCCAGCACTCTTTATAGTTAATAATTGGCTTCCAACAGCAACATCCTTAAAAGTAAATTTACCTTCAGAGTCAGTAACTTGTGTTAAATTACTATTTAGCACCGTAGCTACAACATTTTGTAACGCCTTTTGTGTTTTCGAATCGACTACTTTTCCTGAAAAACCAGTTCCAGATTGAGCAAATACAAAACACACTTGCATCACAAATAACAAACTAATGACAAGTTTTTTCATAAATTGATTTAAATTAATTTTCTTTCAACTGAAGTTTAATTAAAAACTATGCAGCCTACAAAGGTACATTATTTTAATAAAAGTAGTACTTTTGGTGCAAAGTTTATAATAACTTGATATTAAATTAATAAACAATTTATGAAATTAAAAACCTATTTGGCACTTGTGCTTGCGTTTATTGCATTTCAAAGAACCAACGCTCAAGCTAAAAGTTACAGTGTACACACCGTTGCATTCTATAATTTTGAAAATTTGTTTGATACCATAGACAATCCAAATATTGATGAAGAATGGTTGCCTAATGGAGCTCAAAATTGGACCTATAAAAAATACAAACAAAAATTAGAAAATTTAGCACGAGTACTTTCTGAAATAGGAACGGGATCCATTCAAGATCAAAAAAACCCAAATTCACCAACACTCATTGGGGGGGGCGAAATTGAAAATCGTGGCGTATTAGAAGATTTAGTAAAACAACCTAAATTGTTAGCTTCAGATTATGGAATTGTACATTTTGATTCGCCAGATAAAAGAGGAATTGATGTGGCTTTATTATATCAAAAGAAACATTTTAAAGTGACCAGCGCCATCAATATACCATTGATAATTTACAAAAAACAATTAGACCTTTCTGCCAAAAAGAAAAATGAAGTTGATGATGCTTCCGATGATAAATCGGAAATAGAACTTAACTCCGAAAGAGTATATACCAGAGATCAATTATTGGTTACCGGCTATTTAGATGGAGAAGAAGTAAATGTAATTGTAAACCATTGGCCTTCTCGTTCTGGCGGAGAAAAGAAAAGCTCTCCTTTTAGAGAAGCTGGAGGGGCATTAAATAGAAAAATCATCGACTCATTAGTGAAAATTAACCCTAAAGCAAAAATAATTACTATGGGCGATTTGAACGATGGGGCATATAATCGAAGTGTAAAGGTAGCTTTAGGCGCCAAACTTAAGAAATCAGAATTAGTTTCCTCAGGAGATATTTACAATCCATTTGAGCAAATGGCAAAAGAAGGAAACGCATCCTTATTTTATAGAGATGCCGGAGATATTTTTGATCAAATTATGGTTTCACAACAATTTACGCTACCTGATTATTCTTCTTTTAGATACTGGAAAGCCGGAATTTACAATAAACCCTTCATGATTCAAACAGTTGGCCAATATAAAGGCTATCCCCTCCGTCATACTATTAATGAAGTCGGTTTTAGTGATCACTTTCCGGTTTATATTTACCTCATCAAACAAATAAATTAAATTTTAAAGGTTAGCCGAGCTAACCTTTTTTATTTTTAGTATTTTCGTAAAAAAAAGGCATGGCAGCATTAAAACCATTTAATCTTTTGCAGTGGATTGAGCAAAACCGACACCTATTGGTTCCTCCGGTAGGCAATAAAAACATATATGTAGATTCGGGAGATTACATTGTTATGGTTGTTGCGGGTCCCAATGCAAGAAAAGATTACCATTACAACGAAACCGAAGAATTGTTTTACCAACTCGAAGGCGACATTACAGTTTATATTCAAGAAGACGGACAAAAAAAAGCCATGCACCTTTCTGCAGGGGATATGTTTCTACTTCCTGCCAAAACCCCTCATTCTCCAAGCCGAACCAAAAATTCTATTGGATTAGTAATTGAAAGAAAACGTGCAGGCAAAGGTTTCACCGATGGGTTATTGTGGTTTTGCGAAAATTGCAATACCAAATTACATGAAGCATACTTTGAGTTGTACGATATTGAAAAAGATTTCCTTCCTCATTTTAATCAATTTTATGCCTCTCATGAAATGCGAACTTGCAAGCAATGTGGCACCATTATGGAAATCAATCAATAATTCAAAATAAACTACTATTTTTGTATAAATTATAAAAGAACTAAACAAAATAACATACAATGGCAACAATTGCACAACAATTCGGAATGGTTGAAGCACTTGAAATTTTAGGCGTAAAAGCTATAAATGAAGGTACTTCAACTGGTAACAACCATTTTTCTAACGGTTCAATTATTGAAAGCTACTCACCAGTAGACGGACAATTAATTGCAAAAGTAAAAACAACTACTCCCGAAGATTATGAAAAAGTAATGCAAACGGCTTCCGAAGCATTCAAAACATTCCGATTAATGCCTGCTCCAAAAAGAGGAGAAATTGTGCGCCAATTTGGAGAAAAACTGAGAAAATATAAAGAACCTCTAGGCAAATTGGTTTCTTACGAAATGGGGAAATCCCTTCAAGAAGGATATGGCGAAGTGCAAGAAATGATAGACATCTGTGATTTTGCTGTAGGGTTGTCGCGTCAATTACACGGTTTAACCATGCATTCAGAGCGTCCAGGGCACCGCATGTACGAACAATACCATCCTCTAGGAATTGTAGGAATTATTTCTGCATTCAACTTCCCAGTTGCGGTTTGGTCTTGGAATACGGCTTTGGCATGGATTTGTGGTGATGTTTGCGTTTGGAAACCATCTGAAAAAACACCTCTTTGCGGAATCGCTTGTCAAAATATCATCGCTGAGGTATTAAAAGAAAATAATCTTCCTGAGGGAATTTCATGTTTAATAAATGGCGATTATACTGTAGGAGAATTAATGACGCACGACAAACGTGTTCCTTTAGTTTCTGCAACAGGATCGACACGAATGGGTAAAATTGTGGCGCAAGCATGCGCCGCAAGATTAGGAAATTCGTTATTAGAGTTGGGCGGAAACAACGCCATTATTGTAACTCCAGACGCGGATATTAAAATGACCGTTATCGGAGCCGTATTTGGAGCTGTAGGAACTGCAGGTCAAAGATGTACTTCTACAAGAAGATTAATTATTCATGAAAGTATTTACGATAAAGTAAGAGACGCAATTGTTGGCGCTTACGGACAATTACGAATTGGGAATCCATTAGACCAAAACAATCATGTGGGACCACTTATTGATAAACAAGCTGTTCAATTATACCAACAAGCATTAGATAAAGTAGTTGCCGAAGGTGGAAAAATATTAGTTGAAGGCGGTGTACTTTCAGGAGAAGGTTACGAAAGTGGATGTTATGTAAAACCTGCTATTGCAGAAGCTAAAAATGAATTTGAAATTGTTCAACATGAAACTTTTGCACCGGTATTGTATTTATTGAAATATTCTGGTGATGTGCACGATGCTATTGCAATTCAAAACGGAGTAGCACAAGGATTGTCTTCTGCAATTATGACGAATAATTTGCGCGAAGCAGAAGCCTTTTTATCTGTTGCAGGTTCTGATTGCGGAATTGCAAATGTAAATATCGGAACTTCAGGAGCAGAAATTGGAGGTGCCTTTGGAGGAGAAAAAGAAACAGGCGGTGGCCGCGAGTCAGGTTCTGATGCTTGGAAAGTATACATGAGAAGACAAACCAATACAATCAATTATACTACAAGCTTACCTTTGGCACAAGGAATTAAATTTGATTTGTAGTTTTACCTAATGAAAAGAAATAAAAAAGCGTCCAAAAAGGACGCTTTTTTTATTATCTAATAATGAATTTTTTATAGATTTTTTGACCGTTCCAATCTATTGATAAGATGTAAGTTCCCGATGCTAGATTTGAGTAATTTAAGTTAACTTTATTTTCTTCAACATGTGCAATCGAATTCTCTATAAGGTTTCCGTTTATTGAATAAACTGTAAATTGAAGATTGGCTTTCACTAATTCAGGAAATTGCAAATTAATAGTTCCATCGCTACTCGGATTTGGATATAGTAAAATATCTAAATTGGTTTTTTCTTCAAAATTAATGCTGCTTAACAAGGTGCTATCAAAGATTGGTAATTTAACATAATTCCCTCCTAATACTTGCGAAGCCTCACTTTCTGTCATACACAACCAATCTTGCATTACCGTTGTATAAAGTTGTCTGTAATCAAATTGCATTGGCACCTGATCGTTAACTGAAGCGTTTGTAGGTAGTGTAGGAGAATTTCCAATCATTCCAGGAATAGGGTATGCAGTATTGGCAACTTGACTTGCGCTAGTGTTTAATGCCCCTCCAAAAAACAGTACTGGAGCACCTGCGCCATGATCAGTACCCATACTTGAATTACTTTTTATTCTTCTTCCAAATTCACTAAAAGTCATTCCAGTTACTTTATCTTCTTTACCCATATAAGCTAATTCTTGCTGAAATGCTCCAATAGCCTGTGATAATAAAGTTAAATTTATAGCTTGTGACCCCTGAGTTTTATCGGCGCTATCAACTTGATTTTCGTGAGTATCATGGGTTTTGGGATGATTTACAATATAAACGGGAGTTTGCAATCCACCATTTATAAGTTTGGCAACTATTTTTAATTGATCTGCTAATTTATTATTTGAAGGATAAGTTACTCCTGAATTTAACGCCATATTATAGGCCGTTTGAATTACATTTCTATACACATTACTCTGATCTTTCATCAAACGAAGAAAGGTTAATTCATGTCCATAATCAGAATTTGGAGCAGGATCTGTAATTCCATTAATTACATTTAATAACGCATTTGGATCAGGTGCACTGTACCCCATATTCATATTTGGCCCTTGTAAAGAAAACGGCAAGGTGGAACCAATTTGAATAGCTAATGGATCAGGCATATCTGTTGAAGGATAGGCTGTAGGATAGTTTGGGTATTTTATATCTAGTGCCCTTCCAAGCCAACCACTATCAATGTTTTGATTACTTCCAGAAGCCGTAAACCAAATATCAGTTGCTCGAAAGTGACTGTAATTTGGATTAGGATAGGAGACTCCTTGAACAATCATCATTTTTCCATTATTATACAAATCTTTCATTTCAGTCATTGCAGGGTGAAGCCCTGTGAAACTATTATTGTTTAATGTAAGTACACTAGACTGATTCATTAATATATTAGATCTTGCATTAAATAAATTGCTCCATTGATCTAAGGGGAAAACCGTATTAAGCCCATCATTACCCCCATTTTGTTGGATAATAACCAATATTTTGCCGCAATTTATCGCGGAAAGTGCCATTTTTTCAAGTGTTAAACTATCCAATTCGGAGGATGCCATTACTGGTATTCCCTTAAATAATAATGGAGTAGAAGCAAATAAAGCACTTGTTTTAATAAAATTTCTTCTTTTCATGGCAAATTACATTAGTTGGTATTCTGATAATTGGGTAATTGCAAGCAACAAGCTTTTTAATCGCGATTTAACAATATTAGTATAACCCGCATTAGTTGGACTGTTTGTATAATTAGTCCAAGCGGTTGTCCAATAACCATCATTTGTTTGATTTGATAATAGATTTTGTACTTTCAAATCGTTTTTCGCTGTAGCACTTAAATCAATTGGGAGTAAATAGTTAACACACTGGTCAACTAAAGTGTTTGGATCTGAAATTAATGATGATGGAAATTGAGAAACCCATGCAATTACATCTACTTCAATTCGGGTAGTCAATCCGTTAAAGTTTAGGTTGAATCCATTAAATATTCCATCTAGGTATGCAGCTCTTTTTTGTATTGTATTTGAATTTATCCAATATTCATGAAAATTTGGGGTTTGATAATAAGCAGGCCAACCGGCAACATTTGGAACAGCTCCCATCGATTGATCCATAGGGGTTAAAAAATTATTATTTATTGCTGCCCAAACATAATATTGTGCATGGTAATTGGTATTATCAGAAACATTATAATTTATATTAAAAGTCCTCAAGGATCCAATTACTAAATCGAATGGAGATTTAATACATACTCCATAATTTGCCATATCATAAAAATGTTGGCTTTTAAATAATTTGTCTAAAACCGGAGCGATTTCCCAATTATTTGCAACAAAATGTTGGGCTAAAGGAACAATTACGTTTGCTTCTATATTTGCATCAATATCATAATAAACAAAATAGCGATATAATCTTCTACAGATGTATTCTGAAACTACTTGAGATTTTGAAAAAATTAAATCAATAAATGCATCTAATTCGGCGCTTCCATTATTTGAAATGGTTGCGTTATTAAAAAATGCCGAAAACTGTTTTGTGCTTGTATCGTGTTGAGATGCTACAAAATTAGTGCTTGTAGGATGCGTATTTAAATTTTGAACCCTCCAACCCGTTAGAACCTTTGCAGCAGCAACTACATCAGCCTCTGTGAACTGACTTAATGGATCTTTACCAAGTGTAAAAAGCTCCATTATTTCGCGAGCAAAATTTTCGTCAGGCGCGCTATTTGTATTTGCCTGATTGTTTAGATAATACATCATTGCTGGTTGTGTAGCAATGTTTCTAATAAGTGTTTTATAATTTCCTAAACCGTTTGTTCTAAAATTTTTAACATATTCATGGCATATTCTTGCTGAATTGGAACCACAATATATATTTTGTGAAGCTCTTACGGAGTTAAAATCTATTGGAATTAAATGATACCAAAACCAGGTCATTTTTTCTCTTAGGTTTAAATCTTGATTTAGTGCTAAACCTAAATTCC
>JBILNU010000037.1:0-15230 GCA_044374815.1 Flavobacterium sp. | reverse complement strand
ATCTTACCCACTTCGGTTACATGAAAATGACCTGGGACCAATTCACCATTTGGCAATTGAAATGAAATTTGAGTCAAACTTTTTAATTGATATTTAATTTCGGATAGTTTCATGATTATTTTTTTTTGATGTATGTCCTTAGCAACATTTATTTTTTAATTCATAGGAAATTGTACTGAAATGTTTTTCAATTATTTGAATCGTATCCGGATTAATACAATAACAAATTGCGGTCCCTTCAATTGTTCCTTTAATAATATTTGCATTTTTTAATTCTTTCAAATGCTGCGAAATGGTAGGTTGTGCCAATGGCAATTCATTTACAATATCACCACAAATACAAGTATCCACCGATAATAAATATTCAATAATTGCAACTCGTGCAGGATGTGACATGGCTTTAAATAGGCCTGCCATTTCATTATGTTTTGAAGAAAATGATTCCGATTTTGATACTCCCATTGTATTCCAAATTTATATATTGCAATATTACGATAAATAAATAAAATTTTATTAATTATTTCAATAAAATGTATTTCAAAAATTCCTATTTCCTAATTCTTAAATCCTAATTATTTTTACTACTTTTGAATTCTTAAAAACACAAATAAAAATGGCTTCAATAACACTAGGCGGAAACCCAATAAACACAAATGGTGAGTTACCAAAAGTTGGTAGTATGGCACCTAATTTTAAATTAGTTAAAACCGATTTATCAGTCGCTACTTTAGGAGATTTTAAAGGAAGTAGATTGGTATTAAATATTTTTCCAAGTATCGATACCGGAACTTGCGCTACTTCCGTAAGAACATTTAACGCAAAAGCAAGTGAATTAGAAAACACAAAAGTTTTGTGTATTTCAAGAGATTTACCATTTGCACAAAAACGTTTTTGCGGTGCTGAAGGCCTAGAAAATGTTGAGAATTTATCTGATTTTAAAACAGGTAGTTTTGGAAAAGAATATGGCTTAGAAATTACAGATAGCGTATTAGCAGGGTTGCACTCTAGAGTGGTAATTGTTTTAGACGAAAACGGGACTGTTAAATACACTGAGCAAGTTAGCGAAATTGCTGATGAGCCAAATTATGAAGCAGCATTATCTGCGTTAGAAAAATAAAGCATGGAATTCGAAAGAGATAAAACCTTTTTTACTGGAAGATTTAAAAGTGTTGGTTTTGCGTTTAGAGGCGCAATAAAACTAATCACAACAGAACATAGCATCATGGTTCAAACCTCTGCTGCGGTTTTATTGAACATTGCTGGGTTTTATTACAATATTTCACATGAAGAATGGTTGATACAAACTCTAGCTATTGGATTGGTTTTAGGAATTGAAGGAATAAATACTGCAGTTGAAAAAGTAGCCGATTTTATCCATCCAGAATTTCACGAAAGAATAGGGTTTATCAAAGATATTTCTGCAGGAGCTGTTTTTTTTGCTGCTATGGCTGCCCTAGCGATTTTCAGCATCATTTACATCCCTAAAATTTAAGCATTTTCATATAAATTTTTATATTTATAGCATCTATTTAATATATAATGGCAAAAACAGTTAAGAAAGATACTTCCAATAGCGATTTACCAAGCGAAAAACTTCCTTGGAAAATTCAACGACAATACAAAGTCATTTTTGGTTTCCTTTTAGTACTAATTTCTATTGGACTAACGGTTGCTTTCATTTCTTGGTTTAAATACGGACCACAAGATCAGAGTAATTTAAATCAATTTCCGAATCTAAAATCAGAATCGGGAAATTGGGCAGGTGAATTTGGAAGTTATGTTTCCGAATTTTTTATTCGAAACGGATTTGGTGTCGCATCTTTTTTATTCATTAAGATATTTTTTCTAATTGGGCTTTATTTGATTTTAGATTTGCCTCTGAAAAAATTGCGAAATTCATGGTTTTGGGACCTGTATATTATTGTACTTACCTCAATTACATTAGGATTTTTTGCAGATGCTATTCCAGATCTTGGCGGAACAATTGGATTTGAAATAAATGATTTTTTTAGAGTACTTATTGGCAAAATAGGAACGGTACTTCTTATTGTTTTCGGAGTATTAATTTACTTATTTTTCAAAATAAAAGTTTCTCCGGATGGAATTAAAACATTTTTTGAAAACCGCAAACAGCAAATGAGTGAAGACATGGCAGAAATGCAATCAATTCAAGATGATGCCACTGCCTACAATTTAGAAGAATATGCTGTTGATGATCAGCCTGAAATGGAAGAGAAAAAACAAGAAGAGGAGCCTTTCATCATGCCAAGTTCTCAATTTGAAGTAAATAAAGAAGCTTTAAAACCAACAATTTCTAGTTATTCTGATATTGAATTAGAACCTAGTTTGAAAACCGAACCAAATGAACTTGACATTGAAGCACCTGAGGTTTTTCCATCTCACGATGAAGTATTTGTGATTGAAAAAGCTTTGGAGGAAGATGTATTGGAAGAAAATTTGGCTTCTAAATTGGTCGCCGACTTTGGATTATTCGACCCAACTTTGGAGTTATCTAATTACAAATTCCCAACAATTGATTTACTAAAAGAATATGCGTCTGTAGGAATTACAATCAATCAAGCAGAACTTGAAGAGAATAAAAACAACATTCTCGAAACGCTTCGAAATTATAAGATTGAAATCGCCCAAATTAAAGCAACCGTTGGACCATCGGTTACATTATATGAAATTGTTCCCGAAGCCGGAATTAGAATTTCAAAAATAAAAAGTCTTGAAGATGATATTGCACTTTCATTAGCAGCATTAGGAATTCGTATCATCGCACCAATTCCTGGTAAAGGAACTATTGGAATTGAGGTTCCAAACAAGAACCCTACTATGGTACCGATGAAAACCGTGATATCTTCTGCTAAATTTCAAGAGGCCGAAATGGAGTTACCAATTGCTTTAGGTAAAACCATTTCCAATGAAACTTTTGTATTTGATTTGGCAAAAATGCCACACTTATTAATGGCTGGTGCGACGGGACAAGGAAAATCGGTAGGTTTAAATGCCGTATTAACTTCATTGTTATACAAAAAACATCCAGCCGAAGTTAAGTTTGTTTTAGTCGATCCAAAAAAAGTAGAACTTACTTTATTCAATAAAATTGAGCGCCATTATTTAGCCAAACTACCCGATTCAGATGATGCTATCATTACCGATAACAACAAAGTAATCAATACGTTAAACTCACTTTGTATTGAAATGGACAACCGTTATTCTTTATTAAAAGATGCCATGGTTCGTAACATTAAAGAATACAATGAGAAATTTAAAGAACGAAAATTAAACCCTGAAAACGGTCACCGCTTTTTACCCTACATTGTATTGGTAGTAGATGAGTTTGCCGATTTAATTATGACCGCAGGAAAAGAAGTTGAAACCCCTATTGCGCGTCTGGCTCAACTGGCTCGTGCTATTGGTATTCACTTGATTATTGCAACTCAAAGACCTTCGGTTAATGTTATTACAGGTATGATTAAAGCTAATTTCCCTGCTCGAATTGCTTTTAGAGTAACATCAAAAATTGATTCAAGAACTATTCTTGACTCCGGTGGAGCCGATCAATTAATAGGTCGAGGAGATTTGTTATTTTCTAATGGTAATGACTTAGTGCGTGTTCAATGTGCCTTTGTTGACACACCAGAAGTTGAAAAAATTGTAGATTTTATTGGAGCCCAAAAAGCCTACGCTACTGCATACCAACTTCCTGAATATCTAGGTGAAGAAGGAAATATTAAATTAGACTTTGACATCTCAGAAAGAGATCCAATGTTTAGAGAAGCTGCAGAAATAATTGTAACGGCCCAACAAGGCTCGGCATCATTATTGCAAAGAAAGCTAAAACTAGGCTATAATAGAGCTGGTAGATTAATCGACCAATTGGAGGCTGCAGGAATTGTAGGACCTTTTGAAGGAAGCAAAGCACGTAATGTAAATATTTCGGATTTAGTTGCATTAGAGCAATTTTTAAATGACGAACAAAACAATGAATACTAATGAATAAATTTATATCTCTAGCCCTTATAATTATTGGGCTAAGCTTAAACTTGAATGCACAAGATAAAAAAGCAAAAACATTATTGTCTGAGGTTACATCAAAAATAAAAAGCTTCAATAATATTACTATTGATTTTAAATATTCTTTAAATAACTCCAAAGAAAACATAAATCAAGATAGCAAAGGAAGTGTTGTACTTCAAGGAAATAAATATGTGTTGAATTTTATGGGAGTGACTAAAATTTTTGATGGTAAAAAAACCTATACAATTGTTCCTGAAGATGAAGAAATCACTATATCCAACATGAATGATAGTGATGAAAAAGCCATTACCCCTAATAAAATGCTAACTTTTTTTAATAATGGATATAAATTCACTTGGGATATATTACAAAATAGTAAAGGTAGAAAAATTCAATATATTAAATTAACGCCAAGTAACAATAAGGACCAACGAAAAGAAATTCTTTTAGGTATTGATATTCAAACCAAAACTATCAATAACCTAATTGAAATTGGAAAAAATGGAACTAAGACAATTTTGACTGTTAATTCTTTCAAAACCAACCAACCATTATCCAAAAATCAATTTACCTTTGTAGCCAGTAAATATCCTAACTACTACATAAATAAATTAGATTAATCTTTGTGAAAATATTAGACAAGTATTTATTAAAATCCTTCTTGATTACATTTGCTACGGTATTTGTAATCTTGTTTTTTATATTCATACTTCAAGTAGTTTGGCTATTTATTTCAGAACTTGCAGGAAAAGGATTGGATTTTATTATGATAATGAAATTCCTACTTTTTGCAATGCCAAGGCTAATTCCTTTAGTATTGCCCCTTTCGGTATTGTTAGCTTCAATTATGACTTATGGAAGTCTTTCTGAAAATTATGAATTTGCCGCTATGAAATCATCAGGAATTTCTTTTCAGCGAATGTTGAGAAGTAATACCATTTTTATTATTTTCCTTAGCCTTATTTCATTTTTTTTTGCTAATAATGTTATTCCGTATGCCGAATATAAATTTATTAATTTCAGAAGAAATATAGCGCAAATTAAACCTGCAATGGCTATTGCAGAGGGGCAATTTAGCGAAATAGGAAATTATACCATAAAGGTTAAAAAAAAATCGGGAGACAAAGGAAACTATTTAACCGGTGTTACTATTCATAAAAAATTAGATTACGGCCAAGGAAACACCACAGTTATTAATGCCGAAAAAGGTGAATTAGTTAGCAGTGAAACCTCAAATACACTTAAGTTAATTCTAACCAACGGTAACTATTATGAAGATATAATTCCAAATAATTATACAGATCGAATCAAAATACCTTTTGCAAAAGGAACATTTAAGAAAGATGTAATCAATATTGATTTATCTAAATTAAATCAAACCAATGCCGAGAATTTTGATATCACCGATAATACTTGGATGCTAAATATAAATGAATTAACATATTCATTAGATTCCTTAAATAAAAATTATAACAAAGATTTACAATCTTATACCGACAACATTTATTTAAGAACTGGTGTCAATAATAACTATTTTATTCCGCAAACTTCTATAAAACTTAGTAAAGTAAATAGCGTAGATTTGATCAAAAACACCTCCAATTTTGAAAAGCAAGAGATTTATAAAATTGCTATAAATAATATTGAAAATATTGGTTTTTCAATTAGTAGTTCTCAAGTAGAAATGGATGCTAAAGTAAAAAACATCAACAACCATTGGATTGCATTATTTGACAAGTTTAAAATTGCTTTTTCGTGTATTTTGATGTTTTTTATTGGAGCTCCTCTTGGTTCAATAATTCGAAAAGGTGGTTTAGGTTTACCGATAGTTTTTGCTGTATCAATATTTATTGCATATCATTTTGTTAATACATTTGGAATTAAATTAGCTGAAGAAAATCAAATTATCCCAATTCTAGGTGTTTTTCTATCTACCTTGATATTAACACCATTAGCACTATTTCTTACTTACCGTGCAATTAATGATATAGGAGGAATGGTTAGCTTTGACAGACTATTTGACCCAATAAAAAACACATTGGTTTTCAAAAAAATTAATGCCTTTATCTCAAAATACAATTCATCAGAACAACAAATTAATCTCATTACACCAATTGAGGTGAGTTACCCTAAAGAATTAATTGAAAATTATATCAAAACATCAAAATACACCATGTTGTTTTATGCTGTTTCAATGTTGCTTTTTATCGCATTTGCAGTATTAAATATTACTTTATTACTCACGGTAAGTGCATTATCACTTATACCTTTATTTTATTTTGTTTACAAATCGCAAAATACAATAGCCCAAATCGAATTCAAAACAAAACAAATAATAGAACCCGGAATATTTATTTCAATTTTAGTTTCCTTTCCTTTCTACATCTTTATTCATTTGTACACCAAAAAGGAACTAGACAAATTAGATTCTGAAATTTCCAAATAAAACTCAAGTACAATGTCAAATTCCATAAAATTAAACACCATAGAAGAAGCAATAGAAGACATCCGTCAAGGAAAAGTAATTATTGTTGTTGATGATGAAGATCGAGAAAATGAAGGTGATTTTTTGGCTGCAGCCGAAAAGGTAACTCCGGAAATGATCAATTTTATGGCTACCCACGGAAGAGGATTAATTTGTGCGCCGCTTACCGAAAGCAGATGCAAAGAATTAGATTTGCGCCCAATGGTAAGCAACAATACCGATCACATGGAAACTGCTTTTACCGTTTCTGTAGATTTAAAAGGAAATGGAGTTACAACAGGAATTTCTGCTGCAGATAGAGCCAAAACCATATTATCTTTAATCGCCAATACAACCAAACCATTCGATTTAGCGCGCCCTGGACATATATTTCCCTTAGTTGCAAAACAAGGTGGTGTATTAAGAAGAACTGGTCACACTGAAGCTGCCATTGATTTTGCTAGACTTGCTGGATTTAAACCTGCCGGTGTTATAGTAGAAATTATGAATGAAGATGGCACCATGGCAAGATTACCTCAATTAGTTAAAGTTGCTAAAAAATTCAATTTAAAATTAGTTTCTATTGAAGACTTAGTTGCCTACCGCATGCAACATGATAGTCTTATTGTGAAAAAAGAAGATTTTGAAGTACAAACTCGTTTTGGAAACTACAGATTAAGAGCCTACGAACAAAAAACCAACAAACAAATACACATTGCGCTTACTAAAGGGACCTGGAATATTGGAGAACCAATTTTAACCAAAATAAATTCAACTCAAGTAAACAATGATTTGTTAGGAACTCTAACCAATAACGCTGATAAACAATTAGACAATATCTTTCAAATAATAAATCAAACAGAGAAAGGTGCTATAATTTTTATTAACCAAGATATGCAATCGGTAAATATGCTCAACAGAATAACCGAATTAAAAATATTACAAGAAAAGGGAATCCTAAGAGCCCCAAAAATTGTAATTGATAGCAAAGATTATGGAATTGGAGCGCAAATTCTTCACGATCTTGATATCTCAAAAATTAAATTAATTTCAAATACTGAACAAACAAAACGAGTTGGAATGATTGGTTATGGATTAGAAATTACTGAATATGTAAATTACTAATTTTATAAACCAAAGTGTTTTTATGAAGTAGTATAATTATTACTTCTTTTTGATTATTTTTGCTTGATTTAGAAACTCATTTTTCAATTATGACCGAAACAGAAAATAAAGTCGAAATTACTTTTGAAGATTTTAAAGCAGAGGTTTTAAATGATTATAAAATAGCTGTTACCAGTAGAGAATGTAGCTTACTGGGAAGACGCGAAGTACTTACAGGAAAAGCTAAGTTTGGTATTTTTGGTGACGGTAAAGAGGTACCGCAATTGGCTTTAGCCAAAGCATTTAAAAATGGTGATTTTAGATCGGGTTACTATCGTGATCAAACTTTCATGATGGCAATTGGAGCACTTTCAATTGAGCAGTTTTTTGCTGGTTTATATGGCCATACCGATATTAATTTTGATCCAATGAGTGCGGGTCGTCAAATGGGAGGTCACTTTGCCACCCATTCGCTTGACGAAAAAGGAAATTGGAAAAACCTTACTGCTCAAAAAAATTCAAGTGCCGATATTTCTCCTACCGCAGCTCAAATGCCTCGTTTATTAGGATTGGCTCAAGCTTCAAAAATTTATAGAAATGTTTCTGGAATAAATCAAACTAATTTCTCGCAAAACGGAAATGAAATTGCTTGGGGAACCATAGGAAATGCTTCTACTTCTGAAGGTTTGTTTTTTGAAACCATCAATGCTGCTGGAGTACTTCAAGTACCTATGGTGATGAGTGTTTGGGATGATGAATATGGTATTTCAGTTCATGCAAAACACCAAACCACCAAAGAAAATATATCTGAAATATTAAAAGGTTTCCAAAGAGAAAATAATACAAACGGCTTCGAAATTCTAACTGTACATGGTTGGGACTATCCTTCCCTTGTTGCTACCTACGAGCAAGCAGCTACCATTGCAAGAGAAGAACACGTTCCTGTATTAATTCATGTTAAAGAATTAACCCAACCACAAGGTCACTCTACTTCGGGTAGTCACGAACGCTACAAAAATGCAGAGCGATTGGCTTGGGAAACCGAATATGATTGTGTGGCTCAAATGCGCAATTGGTTAATCGAAAATAATTTAGCTTCAACTGAAGAATTGGAAGCAATTGAAGACCAAGCAAAAAAAGACGTAAACGAAGGCAAAAAAAATGCATGGATTTCATTTGTAACCCCAATGAAAGAAGAGCAAAAAGAATTGGTTGAGTTGCTAAATAAAATCGCACAATCTTCAGAAAACAAAGTCTTTATTGAAAAAATAAGCTCTGATTTAGCTTCTATAAAAGAACCAATACGAAAAGAGATAATTACTACTGCACGAAAAGTACTTCGAATGGTAGTAAATGATACTGCAGCAAAATCGCAACTAAGCAATTGGATAACGAATTATACTTCTAAAATTCAACCAAAATTCAGCTCTCATCTATTCTCACAATCAGAAAATAATGTTTTGACTTCAAAAGAAGTAGCACCAATTTATGATGCCAATTCTGAAGAAGTAGACGCTCGATTGGTACTAAGAGATAATTTTGATGCTATTTTTAGCAAATATCCAGAAACTTTAATTTTTGGAGAAGATTCAGGAAACATTGGCGATGTGAATCAGGGATTGGAAGGAATGCAAGAAAAATACGGCGAACTTCGTGTTGCCGATGTAGGTATTCGTGAAGCAACAATTCTGGGACAAGGAATCGGAATGGCAATGCGTGGCTTACGCCCAATTGCTGAAATTCAGTATTTAGACTATTTATTGTACGCAATACAAATCATGAGTGATGATTTAGCAACACTGCAATATCGAACTCACGGTCGTCAAAAAGCGCCTCTTATTGTTAGAACTCGTGGACACCGTCTAGAAGGTGTGTGGCATTCGGGATCACCAATGGGAATGATATTAAATGCTGTGCGCGGAATTCATGTTTTGGTTCCAAGAAACATGACTAAAGCTGCAGGATTTTACAATACTCTATTAGAAAAAGATGAACCGGCTTTAGTTATTGAATGCTTAAATGGTTACCGATTAAAAGAAAAAATGCCAACCAATTTAGGCGAATTTAAAACTGCTATTGGCGTGGTAGAAACAATAAAAGAAGGTACCGATATTACACTTGTATCTTATGGATCTACACTAAGATTAGTAGAACAAGCGGCTAAAGAATTAGAAAGTGTTGGAATCAATGCCGAAATAATTGATGCGCAATCATTATTACCTTTTGATTTGAATCAAGATGTTGTAAAAAGTATTGCAAAAACAAACCGACTTTTAATAATTGATGAAGATGTGCCTGGTGGAGCAAGTGCTTACCTGTTGCAAGAGATTATCGAAAAGCAAAATGGCTACCAATTTTTAGATAGTGCTCCGCAAACATTAAGTGCGCAACCGCACCGACCAGCCTATGGTACCGATGGTGACTATTTCTCAAAACCTTCCGTAGAAGATATTTTTGAAAAAGTTTACGCTATAATGCATGAAGCGCAGCCACATAAATTTTCAAGTTTATACTAATAAAAAAACCTTCGATTGTATCGAAGGTTTTTTTATAATTTGATGAGATTCATATTAAAATACAAACATCGCTCTTTCGCTCATCATTTCGTTTACTTCTTCAGCAACTTGAGCAATCACTTCTTCATTATTGATATTCATTAATACTCTATCAATTAAATCAACAACCGTTTCCATATCTTCTTCTACCAAACCTCTAGTCGTGATAGCTGGAGTTCCCACACGAATACCCGAAGTAACAAAAGGAGATTTGTCATCAAATGGAACCATATTTTTATTTACTGTAATTTCAGCTTTTACCAAGGCATTTTCAGCTTCTTTACCAGTAATATTTTTATTTCTTAAATCAATTAACATCATGTGGTTATCTGTACCGCCCGAGATTAATTTGTAACCTCTTTTATTAAATGCGGCTGCCATAGCTTTAGCATTTTTTTGAATTTGCATCGCATATCTAAAGAATTCATCCGTTAAGCATTCGCCAAATGCAACCGCTTTAGCAGCGATAATGTGCATTAATGGACCTCCTTGATTTCCTGGAAATACAGCCAAATCCAATAAAGATGACATCATTCTAATTTCACCTTTTGGAGTAGTTAATCCCCATGGATTTTCAAAATCTTTACCCATTAAGATCATTCCACCTCTTGGTCCACGCAAAGTTTTGTGAGTAGTAGTAGTTACAATATGACAATGCGGAATTGGATCATTCAACAATCCTTTTGCGATTAATCCAGCAGGGTGAGAAATATCTGCCAATAATAAAGCACCAACACTGTCTGCAATTTCACGGAATCGTTTAAAATCCATATCTCTGCAATAAGCCGAAGCTCCTGCAATGATTAATTTAGGTTGCTCTTTGGTTGCAATAGCTTGAATTTTATCATAATCAAATTGACCTGTTTCTGGTTCAACACCATAAAAACTTGGGGTATAAATTCTTCCTGAAAAATTAACCGGTGAACCATGTGTTAAGTGTCCTCCGTGCGACAAATCAAAACCTAAAATTTTATCACCCGGTTGTAAGCAAGCTGCAAAAACAGCTGTATTTGCTTGTGATCCAGAGTGCGGTTGCACGTTTGCATATTCAGCACCAAATAATGCTTTGGCTCTATCAATTGCAATTTGCTCAACGATATCCACCACTTCACATCCTCCGTAATATCTTTTACCTGGGTATCCCTCTGCATATTTATTGGTTAAACAAGATCCTGCAGCTTCCATTACCTGGTCACTAACAAAATTTTCAGAGGCAATAAGCTCTATACCGTGTATTTGTCTGTCTTGTTCGTCAAGAATTAAGTCAAAAATTTCTTCGTCGCGTAGCATTTTTATATTTTTTAAAAATAGTTTGTCAAAATTACAAAATATGTTTGTCAAATAAATTCTTAATGATATATTTGATTACATTTTTTTCAACAACAAATCAACATACTATCATGCCAAATTTAGCTAATGATCCCAGACGTAAATCCTGGATTGAAGTTCCAAAAAACAGTGATTTTCCTATTCAAAATATTCCGTTTGGAGTTTTTTTAACTAAAGAAGATGTAATTACAATTGGAACTCGAATTGGGGATTGCGCCATTGATATGGGCGCTTTACAACAGCTGGGATATTTTGATGGAATTGAATTGACTGATGATATGTTCATGCAAGACACCTTGAATGACTTCATTTCTGATGGAAAAAAAACATGGCGATTGGTTCGAAACAGATTGAGTGAATTATTTGATAGTGAAAATCCATTACTTCGTGACAATAAAGAACACAGAGAAATTATCATTTTTAAAATGGAAGATATTGAAATGCAACTTCCGGTTTTAATTGGAGATTATACTGATTTTTACTCAAGCAAAGAACACGCTACCAATGTTGGAAAAATGTTTCGGGATCCCGAAAACGCGTTATTACCAAACTGGCTTCATATTCCTGTTGGCTACCATGGTAGAAGCTCTACGATAGTTCCTTCGGGAATTCCAGTACACCGACCAATGGGACAAACATTACCAAACGGAGAAACAAGTCCTGTTTTTGGACCATCACGATTGGTTGATTTTGAATTAGAAACTGCTTTTATCACTACCGATGTAAATGTTATGGGTGAGAACATTTTAATCAATGAAGCAGAAGATTATATTTTCGGAATGGTATTGCTAAATGATTGGAGTGCAAGAGATATTCAAAAATGGGAATATGTTCCATTAGGACCTTTCTTAGCAAAAAACTTTGCTTCATCAATTTCTCCATGGATTATTACTATGGATGCGTTGGAACCATTTAGAACTAAAGGTCCGAAACAAGAACCTACACCTCTTCCCTATTTACAACAAAAAGGAAAACATACGTACGACATTAATCTTGAAGTGTATTTAAAACCAGAAAATGCAGAAGCTAGCTTAATTTCAAAATCCAATTTTAAATACATGTATTGGTCGATGTCACAACAGCTAACGCACCATACTTCCAATGGATGCCGAGTAAATTCGGGCGATATGATGGGATCTGGAACAATTTCAGGCCCAACTGAAGACAGCTTTGGATCGATGTTGGAATTAACTTGGGGCGGAAAAAATCCAATCACAATGAAAGACGGATCAGAGCGAAAATTCATTAACGACAATGATACCGTAACCATTAAAGGATATTGTCAAAACAGTTCTACGCGAATTGGATTCGGTGAAGTATCCAGTAAACTTCTTCCTCCTTTTGTAAGAAAATAAGAACTCAATAAAAACAGCTTAAAGCTGATTTATTATAAATAGTTTTTAATTACTTCAGCATCAATATCACTATGTGAAGCATTATAGATGCATTTCTCTTTACTGATAATAAGTAATTGCGGTGATTGGTGCACCACTGAAAATTTTGAAGCAATTTCATTAGAAATGTCCCTGTGATTCAATAAATCTAAGTAATACGGTAGAATTTGATCGTTGGATTCAAAATCATTTTCAAATTGACGCAAAGCCATTCTACTGATACTGCAACGGGTACTGTGTTTAAATAGTACAACTAATTTTGAGTTAGATGCATCTTCTATTTCATCTAATTGAGAAACTGAGGTAAGCGCCAACCAATTGATTTTTGAATTGGTTTCCTCTTGTGGGGATGCACCAAAAAAATTATTAAATAAACTCATATTTTGTCATTAATTAAGACTTTTTGTCGTAACTTTATATGGATTTCATCCGAAAAAGGTGTCATTTTGTCTATAATTTAGTAATGGAATATAAATTGTCCGACAATCATCAAATATAGAATTTATTAATTTAAATCAAACAATAAAAAACACACAATGAACATAAATAAATTTACAATTAAATCTCAAGAAGCTTTGCAAAAAGCACAGCTCATTGCACAGAGTTTTGGTCAACAACAACTTGAAAACGAACACCTTTTTAAAGGCATTTTAGAAGTGGATGAAAATGTGACTCCGTTTATCTTAAAAAAATTAAATGTAAATATTGAACTTTTCAAGAAACTTCTGGAAGCTACTATTCAGAGTTTTCCTAAAGTAACGGGTGGAGAACTTATGTTTTCAAGAGAAGCATCCACCACTTTAAATGAAGCAGAAATTATTGCTACAAAAAGAAACGATGAATTTGTTTCAATAGAACATTTATTATTGGCGATTTTTAAGTCGAAAAGTAAAATCGCTCAAATACTGAAAGACCAAGGGGTAACCGAAAAAGCTTTGGAAGCAGCAATCACCGAAATGCGTAAAGGAGAACGAGTAACATCGGCATCTGCAGAAGAAACTTACAATTCCTTAAGTAAATACGCAAAAAACCTAAATGAATTGGCTCGAAGCGGAAAACTAGATCCAGTTATTGGTAGAGACGAAGAAATTCGGAGAGTCTTACAAATATTAACCCGAAGAACCAAAAACAACCCAATGTTGGTTGGAGAGCCTGGTGTAGGAAAAACGGCCATTGCTGAAGGACTTGCGCACCGAATTGTTGATGGTGATGTGCCCGAAAATCTAAAAGATAAAATTGTTTTCTCCTTGGATATGGGAGCGCTTATTGCAGGTGCGAAATACAAAGGAGAATTTGAAGAACGATTAAAAGCGGTAGTCAAAGAAGTAACTTCTGCCGAAGGAGATATTGTTCTTTTCATTGATGAAATCCACACGCTAGTGGGTGCAGGCGGTGGCGAAGGAGCTATGGATGCAGCCAATATATTAAAACCGGCTTTAGCTCGTGGCGAACTTCGTGCAATTGGAGCAACCACATTTGACGAATACCAAAAATATTTTGAAAAAGATAAAGCACTTGAACGCCGTTTCCAAAAAATAATGGTTGAAGAACCGGATACAGAAAGTGCTATATCAATTTTAAGAGGGATTAAAGAAAAATACGAAACCCATCATAAAGTTCGTATTCAGGATGATGCCATTATCGCTTCGGTAGAATTATCCCAACGCTACATTACCAATCGATTTCTTCCAGACAAAGCCATTGATTTAATTGATGAAGCCGCATCTAAATTGCGAATGGAAATCAATTCAAAGCCGGAAGAATTGGACGTCTTAGATCGTAAAATAATGCAATTAGAAATTGAAATTGAAGCGATAAAAAGAGAAAAAGATGAAAACAAACTAAAAGGACTTGGATTGGATTTAGCCAATTTAAAAGAAGATCGAAACGAAATTTTCACCAAATGGAAATCCGAAAAAGATGTAGTCGATTCAATTCAGTCAGTTAAACAAGAAATTGAAGACTTTAAATTGGAAGCAGAACGTGCTGAACGAGACGGAGACTATGGAAAAGTAGCCGAAATTCGTTACGGAAAAATAAAAGAGGCACAAGAGCAATTGGATGCTTTACAAATTACATTAGCCGATAACCAATCGGGGTCTTCCTTAATTAAAGAAGAAGTTACTCGAGAAGACATTGCTGAAGTAGTAGCAAAATGGACCGGAATTCCAGTTATGAAAATGCTTCAAGGAGAACGAGAAAAACTATTAAAACTAGAAGAAGAATTACACCATCGTGTTGTGGGACAAGAAGAAGCGATTGAAGCGGTTAGTGATGCCGTTCGAAGAAGTCGTGCAGGATTGCAAGATATGAAAAAGCCAGTTGGAACTTTCTTATTTCTTGGAACAACCGGTGTTG
>JBILNU010000036.1:0-15390 GCA_044374815.1 Flavobacterium sp. | reverse complement strand
CTTTAGAACAGGATCCTAAGTATTTTAAAGATTTGGCAAAAGGACAACAACCTCCATTATTATGGATAGGTTGTTCAGACAGTAGAGTTCCTGCTAATGAAATAATTGGCGCAAAACCTGGAGAAGTTTTTGTTCACAGAAACATAGCAAATATGGTAATACATAGTGATATGAACCTGTTAAGTGTTTTGGATTATGCTGTAAATGTTTTAAAAGTAAAACATATAATAGTATGCGGTCATTATGGTTGTGGAGGTGTAAAAGCTGCAATGGGTAATCAGTCAATAGGATTGATAGATAACTGGATTAGACACATAAAAGATGTTTATAGATTACATGAACATTATTTAGATACAATCAAAGATGAAGAAGAGCGATTCAATAAATTTGTTGAAGTAAATGCTCAAGAACAAGTATTTGATTTAGCTAAAACATCTATTGTTCAAAATGCTTGGAGAAATGGTCAAGAATTGACATTACACGGTTGGACCTACGGATTGAACTCTGGATATGTTACCGATTTAGGTGTAAATATGAGTTCTAATGAAGAATTAGACGATGTATACCAATTGAAATTTTCTAATTAGAATAATAATAAAAGATATTTAATTAATTTAAATTAATACAAAATATTAATCTTCTAAATTTTCATTAAAAGCAGAGGGTAATATTTGCGGAATAAATTTAATTAAAATAGGTAATAGCAAACTCCCGCCTGGAAGTAAAAAGATAGTTAACGAAGGCACGCTTTTGCAAATGTCCAACAACTGTTTTTTTACTTTCTTTTTTTCGGATGCATCCAAATCTCTTTGAGTAGATTTAAGTAACAATTGCATTAATTCTTTACTTTCAACTATTTCTTTTGATAACCTTTTTTTGTTTCGTTTTATCAGCAGCTCCACACTTGAAGTGGAATGCTCATAAAAATGCTTTACCGGATTGGAATAATTAAAATATTGAATTTCAGACTTGTAAGTGGTAATAAAGTCTGTTATTTCTTGAATGCTTTCTTTTGTAATTTCATCAGACAATTGAAGTATTTGAGCAACTTTATATAAAAAATAAGATTCCTCATTGTCTAATTTTCCGTCATTCCAAACAGTTAATCCTGCCAAATCCAACAAATAGAATTTTTCTAAATCGTCTTTAAAATATTCTAAAGGCAGTTGTTCAATGGTTTGAATGTCTACTTTTGAAAATTTAGTATACCGAAGTGATGCATCAAATAGTTTAATCAATAAATCGTCATTTGAGGTTTTAACCGTCTTTATTTGCAGCGCTAAAGAAACCAAACTAATTATTGATTCTTCAGTGTTCTTTAAATAATTTTCGGCAATTTCACCAAAAAGCAAATAATGTCGGTATGCCAGTATGTCTACAAATAATAGTGCATTGGTAACAATATGAGAAAAATTTCTGCTGATTATATCTTTATTGGTTTGGACCCTTTCTTCAATAATACTTTCCAATTTTGAACTATCTGAAGAGGGAAGTAGTTTATCCAAAATTCCAAATCCTTTGGGTGTCATTTTTTCATAAAAATGAACCGTTTTGTCTATAAAGTCTTTTTGATCTATTTGCTTTGTAGTGAAATAATAGGTTTCAAATAAAGTATTAAGCAAGGCTATTTTAGATACTTCTTCAGGATGCCATTGAGATATGGTATGTTCGGAATTGTTGTTTATGCTAACAATATGACCGTAGATAAAACCTGTTTTACGAATGTTTTTATAAAATGACAAAGAATCCGTTACAGAACAAGGGAATTTTTTGGAAAGTTCCAAGAAATACTTTTCTATCCAACCATTTGCCGAAGGGTTAATCATAAAACAATTTTGTATTACAAATCTAGGATAATTTTAAATAAAAAATCGTTATCTAAATTAATAAATAACGATTTTATAATGGAGATTTAATAACTACTTTATTATTCCGGTGCAAGCAACTCTAGCGCCTGCGTTACCTGTTGGTTGCGTTACAAAATCGTCTGCTTTATCGTGAACGATTAAACCTTTTCCTAAAATATCTTTGGTTACATCACCACAGCCAATGCACCAATCCTCGGTTTTTAAAGTTATGGTTCCATTACCATTTTCATCAGCAGTAAAGTTTCCAATGTCACCTTTATGGTGTTCAGTATCGGTCCATTTTCCATGTTTTACATGCAAAGGATTCCAATGTCCGCCAGCAGAAGTAGCATCGCCAGCCGAACAATCTGCTTTTTCGTGAATGTGAATTGCGTGAACACCCGGCTTTAATCCGGTAAGTTTCGCTTCAAAAGTAACTATCCCATTTTTTTCTTTAAATGTTGCAGTTCCTGATACGGTGCTGCCACTTTTTGGTTCAAGTGTAATGGTTAAAGCATTTGCCTTGCTTGAATTTCCAGATTTACAGGCAACTATAATTGCTAAAATCGCTATTGTAAGAAGAAGGATTTTTTTCATTTGATTTATTTTTATCAAAGTTAGCTAAATAGTAGCTTTTTATATTAAAAAGTTGCTTAAAAACAATAACTATTTTCGGCTACTAATTTAGATGTAATTTTTTCTCTTATTGCTACAATATTTGGCATGTTGGTGTATTTCGTAAATCTTCGTAATCCCATCAACATCATGCGTTGTTCGTCGCCTTCAGAAAATGAAATGATACTTTCTTTTCCTCTTAAAGCTACAATATCTAAAGCTTTATATAAATACAACTGAGCCATTGCTATTTGTTCTTCCACTTTAGCTTGCCCTTCTTTTTTAGCTAATTTTTCAGTACGAAGTAGGGTGCTTTCTGCCATATAAATTTCAATTAACATATCGGCAGCAGCCATTAATAACTGTTGGTGCGAATCTAATTCCATTCCGTATTTTTGAACCGCAGCACCAGCAACCATTAAGAATGCTTTTTTTAATTTGGCAATCATTTCTTTTTCTTCCGAAAATAACTCCGAATAATCGGGTGTATCAAAGGATGGAATTCCCATTAATTCTTCTTGAACTTTCATCGCAGGACCTAACAAATCAACGTGGCCTTTCATGGCTTTTTTAATCAACATTCCCACCGATAGCATTCTGTTAATTTCATTAGTACCCTCATAAATACGAGCAATACGTGCATCTCGCCAAGCACTTTCCATCGGAGTATCTTCTGAGAAGCCCATTCCCCCATAAATTTGAATTCCTTCATCGGCACAATTTTGAACATCCTCCGAAACGGCTACTTTTAGAATCGAACATTCAATGGCAAATTCTTCAACCCCTTTTAATTCGGCTTCTTGGTGTGATGTTCCTTCTGCGATACGAGCATTGATTCGATCCTCGATTGATTTTGCAGCACGATAGGTGGCGCTTTCTCCCGCATAAGCTGAAGTTGCCATTTCGGCTAACTTAGAACGGATAGCACCAAACTGAGAAATTGGGGTATTGAATTGTACCCGCTCGTTAGCATAATTTATTGCATTGGTGGTGACTCTACGCTGCGCATCCAAACAGGCAGCAGCCAATTTGATTCGGCCTACATTCAAGGCATTCATGGCAATTTTAAATCCGTTTCCTCTTTCGGAAAGCATATTTGCAACCGGTACTTTCGTTTCGTTAAAGAAAACTTGACGGGTAGAGGAGGCCCGAATTCCTAATTTATGTTCTTCTTCTCCAAATGTTATTCCGTTTGTAGCATCATTTTCTACAATAAAACCAGTAATGTTTTTATCATCATCTATTCGTGCAAAAACAATAAATAGCGAACAAAATCCGGCATTGGAAATCCACATTTTTTGTCCGGTGATTTTATAATGTGTGCCATCTTCGGATAATACTGCTTTAGTTTTACCAGAATTAGCATCGCTACCTGCACCGGGTTCGGTTAAGCAATAAGCACCAAACCATTCGCCTGAGGCTAATTTTGTTACGTACTTTTGTTTTTGTTCTTCTGTTCCGTAAAGAGTAATTGGCATAGTTCCAATTCCTGTGTGGGCACCAAAAGCCGTTGAGAACGAACCTGTTGCACCCGAAATATAATCGCATACCAAACAAGTATCTACAAATCCCATTCCCATTCCTCCATAATTTTCGGGAACAGCAACACTTAAAAATCCCATTTCACCTGCTTTTTTCATAAGCTCTTCGGTGAGTTTAAAGTCCTTGCTTTCAAATCGGTTTTTGTTTGGCCAAATTTCTTTTTCTACAAATTCTTTAACCGAATCACGCATCATTAATTGTTCTTCCGAGAAATCTTCTGGCGTAAAGACATTCTCGCATTTGGTTTCTTTAACCAAAAATTGTCCACCTCTTGTTATATCGCTCATGGTTTATATATTTTGAATTATAAATTATATATTTTAAATTATTTTAACTCTTGTGAAGTTTTAATTATTTTGGTTAATTTATTGATTATGTGCTCAATTTCAGTTAAATAGGAATCTACATTTATTTGAGTTAATTCTGATTGCTTTAATAATCTTAGCCAATATTTTGTTTCTCTTGCCTCTTTTGAAGCAATTGATAATTTATTAATAAAATCTTTTTTTGATTGCGCCGCAATTGCTTCTTCCACATTAGCACCTATACTTGTTTCTGATCTAATTATTTGTTTTGAAATAATAAACTCATTTTCTTTTTTTAATTGAATGAATAGTTCAATTACCGTTAATGCAAAATCAAATGTTTTTGTAGCAATTAAATTTTCTTTCATCAATTCAAAATTTATAATTTAAAATACAAAATAATTATATCAGTTCATAAATCCCGGCGCATCCTTGCCCGGTTCCAACGCACATACTTACCATTCCGTATTTACTTTTTCTCAGTCGCATTTCTTCAAATAATTGGACTGATAATTTGGCTCCGGTGCAACCTAGTGGATGCCCCAAAGCAATGGCGCCACCATTAACGTTTACGATATCTGGATTCAAACCTAATTCTCTGATAACGGCTAAAGATTGAGACGCAAAAGCTTCATTTAGCTCAATTAAATCAATGTCATTTAAATTTAATCCGGCTTGTTTTAAGGCTTTCGGAATTGCTTTTACAGGCCCAATTCCCATAATTCTTGGTTCTACTCCAGCAGAAGCAAAGTTTACCAATCGAGCAATTGGGGTAACCCCCAATTCTTTCACCATTTCTTCACTCATAATCAAAACAAATGCGGCACCGTCACTCATTTGTGAGGAATTTCCTGCTGTAACACTACCATCGGCTGCAAATACGGGTTTTAATTTACCTAATGCTTCAATATTGGTATCAGCTCTTGGACCTTCATCTTTCGAAACTACATACGATTTGGTTTCTTTTTTGCCATTTTCATTGATGAATGTTTGTTCTACGGTTATCGGAACAATTTGATTTTCAAATTTTCCTTCTGCCTGTGCTTTTAAAGCTTTTTGGTGGGAGTTGAAGGAGAATTCATCTTGATCTTCTCTAGAAATTGCAAATTGTTTGGCAACTGCTTCAGCAGTTAAACCCATTCCCCAATAATAATCTTCGTGCCCTTCTTTTGTTATGGCATAATCTGGGGTGGGTTTATAGCCACCCATCGGAATAAAACTCATGCTTTCGGCACCACCTGCAATAATACAATCGGCCATTCCACTTTGGATTTTTGCGGTTGCCATTCCAATAGTTTCCAATCCGGAAGCACAATACCTGTTGACAGTTACCCCAGGAACATCAGTTACTTTTAATCCCATTAAGGATATTAAACGTCCCACATTCAAACCTTGTTCGGCTTCGGGCATGGCATTACCAACCATTACATCGTCTATTCGAGTTTTATCAAAATCAGGTAAATCCTTCATGATAAACTGAATGGTTTCTGCTGCTAATTCATCTGGACGCTTGAAACGAAAAACTCCTTTTGGAGCTTTTCCAACTGCTGTTCGGTAGGCTTTTACTATATAAGCTGTTTTCATTTTTTTTATTTTAAATTTTAAATTATGAATTTTAAATTAATTTTATTTTAGATGAATAGATATCATTTAAAATATAGAATTTATAATTCAAAATAATTAATTACGAAGCGGTTTTCCTTTGGTTAACATAAACTGAATACGCTCTAAAGTTTTTCTTTCAGCACATAGGGATAAAAAGGCTTCTCTTTCAATATCTAATAAATATTGTTCGCTTACTAATGTAGGTTCTGATAAATCGCCACCCGCCATTACATAAGCTAGTTTATTGGCAATTTTCAAATCATGTTCGGATATGTATTTTCCAGCTACCATTTGATTCGTTCCCACTAAGAACATTCCAAGTGCTTGTTTTCCTAATACTTTAATATCTGTTCTACGAATAGGTTGGGTGTAGCCTTGATCTGCCATTTGAAGTGCTACCTGTTTCGCCACTGCAATTTGACGGTCTTTATTCACCACTACAATGTCTTTACCTTTTTGTAAGACGCCTAAATCAAATGCTTCATAAGCAGAGGTTGCTACTTTTGCCATTCCGATTGTAAGAAAATACTCTTGTAGCACATTAAGTTCTACATCATTTTTTCTATATAAATCGGAGGCACGCAAAGTCATTTCTTTTGAACCTCCGCCACCAGGAATTACACCCACGCCAAATTCAACCAATCCAATATAGGATTCTGCTGCAGCAACGACACGATCGGCATGCATGCTCATTTCACAACCACCGCCTAATGTCATTCCGTGTGGGGCAACAATTACCGGAATAGAGGAGTAGCGTACGCGCATCATGGTGTCTTGAAAGTATTTTATTGCCATGTTTAATTCGTCGTATTCTTGTTCTACGGCCATCATGAATATCATTCCGATGTTGGCACCCACGGTGAAATTAGTTCCTTGGTTTCCAATAACTAATCCGCGGTATTCTTTTTCAGCAAGATCAATAGCTTTATTAATTCCGGCTAATACTCCGCCACCAATGGTATTCATCTTCGAATGGAATTCTAAATTCAAAATTCCGTCTCCTAAATCAATGATACTGGCATCCGAATTACTCCATATTGTATTGCTTTCGCGAATGTTATCTAAAATAATAAAGGCATCTTGCCCCGGAACTTTCTCTTGGGATTTGGTTGCAATATTGTAATAATGTGTCGCTCCGCTTTTAACAGTGTAAAAAGTAGAATTTCCAGAAGCTACCATTTCATTTACCCAAGCAGCAGGAGTATATCCTTCGGCTTTCATTAATTGGATCGCATTTTCAACTCCAATGGCATCCCAAATTTCAAAGGGTCCATTTTCCCAACCAAATCCAGCTTTCATAGCATCGTCAATTTTGTAGAAATCATCAGCTATTTCAGGGATTCTTTTGGAACAATACGTAAACATGGCAGCAAAACTTTTTCTGTAAAATTCTCCTGCTTTATCTTTTCCTTTAACCAATACTTTAAATCGATCAATCGGTTTTTCTATGGTTTTAGTTAATTCTAAAGTTGCAAAAGAGGCTTTCTTTGCAGCTCGGTATTCTAAGGTAGTTAAATCTAAAGATAGAATTTCTTTCCCAACTTTTTTGTAAAATCCTTGTCCGGTTTTACTACCCAACCAATTGTTTTCCATCATTTTGGAAATAAAATCGGGAAGTTGGAATAAATCGTGTGCTTCATCATTTGGGCAACCTTCATACAATCCATTAGCCACATGAACTAAAGTATCCAACCCAACTACATCAACCGTTCTAAAAGTAGCTGATTTAGGTCTTCCAATTACAGGTCCTGTTAGTTTATCTACTTCTTCAATAGTTAGTCCCATTTCTTTTACCAAATGAAACAAACTCTGAATTCCGAAGATTCCAATACGGTTTCCAATAAAAGCAGGGGTGTCTTTCGCTACGACCGATGTTTTTCCTAAAAATTGCGAACCATAATTCGTTAAGAATTCTAAAACTTCTGGAGTTGTTTTCTGACCCGGAATGATTTCGAATAATTTCAAATAACGAGCAGGGTTAAAGAAATGAGTCCCGCAAAAATGCGCTTGAAAATCATCGCTTCTGCCTTCACTCATTAATTTAATTGGAATTCCGGATGTGTTTGAAGTAATTATTGTTCCTGGTTTACGGAATTTTTCTATTTGTTCAAATACTTGTTTTTTGATATCCAAACGCTCCACAACCACCTCAATAATCCAATCGCATGAAGCTATTTCAGGAAGATTGTCGGTTGTGTTACCGGTTGTGATTCTGCTAGCAAACTTTTGGTTGTAAATAGGAGAGGGGTTTGATTTTAAAGCATTCGCCAAATGGTCATTGACAATTCGGTTACGAACTGCTTTGCTTTCAAGGGTCAATCCTTTTTTTTCTTCGGCTTCGGTTAATGAATTCGGAATAATATCCAACAGCAATACCTCAACACCAATATTGGCAAAATGGCATGCAATTCCGGATCCCATAATTCCCGAACCGATAACCGCTACTTTTTTTATAATTCTTTTCATTTTTTTATTTGAATGTGGTTCAAAAAATCTTTTTCTCAGTAATTAATTCGTTAATCATTTCGGTAACTTCCATAAAATGATTCAGTTTTTCTTCAGGTATATTTTTCTTAATCGTTTCATTAAATTTCAAAACGGTTTCTTTAGATAATTCTCTTTTTTCTTTACCAAGTGGAGTTAGGTAAATCAATACACCTCGGCCATCCTCAGGATTTTTTTTTCGGGTAATTAATCCTTTTTCTTCTAATGTTTTTAAGGTTCGAGTTAATGAAGTAGGTTCCATCCCCATTCGGTTACTGATATAGGTTGATGGTGTTCCGTTTTCTTTATCTATACTTAATAATGCAAAACCAATAGCCATCGATCCATCAAATTTTGAAGCCTCATCATTGTACATCCTTGAAACTGCCTGCCAAGTGGATCTCAGTAAATAGTCAATTGTTTTTTCTTTCATCAGAATTAATTATTAAATCAAATATACAAATAATTTATTATGCGCGCATAATAAATTTAAATAATATTAACATTTATGGCTTTAGATTATTGTATTTAGTCAATTTTCCGCTTTTTTAGTGAATATTAATATAGTTTCTTACTACATTAATTATTTTTTTTGTAGGAATAAATATACATAATCGTTTAATTTTTTTTACATTCACAACTTAATGATGAAGTAAAAATTATTAAATATTTTATTGTTATTTAAGAGATATTGAGAATTTTTAAGAGGTTCAATGCCAATTCAATTTTTTTATAAGTTATGGATTAAAATAAAAAAGTTGAATTCAGTTAATTTAATCCAACTTATAGTAGTTGAATTAAAATCTATTCGTAAATTAAGATTAAATCTAAAGTTAATAACTGAATTTAAATTGTTTAGTAATTCATATGAGTAGAAATATGGTACTTTTTATTGGATCAGAAATACAACTTTCTCAAAATATACAAAGTATTTTAGAAAGTGAAGGCTATGAGGTAATTCTAAATATGGTAATTACTACTGCTATTTTACAGCAGATTGAAACATTAAAACCCCAGCTGGTTTTAATTGATAATGATATCAAAGGTAAAATTACTGCAACCGAAATTGGGAAATATTTACTGAATGCCGATTTAATTCCGTTTATGTATATTTCTACAAATGCAGACAATATCACTCTAGAAGAAATAAAAGTAACACGACCTTATGGTTTTTTAGTGAAACCCGTTCGAAAAATGGAATTAAATGCTTTGGTGAAAATCATACTATACAATTATTCCCACAAGCATTTGGATTTACTAAAAACAGATAAAAAAGTAATTGAAGATGTTCCGTATCGTATTCGACATGTAATTAATTACATCAATGATAATATTTATGAAAAGATCGATATTGATGAATTAGCAAAGTTAACCAAATGGAAAAAGCACCATTTTATTCGAATTTTTTCAAGTATTATTGGAAATACGCCTTACCAATATATCTTATTTCATAAAATGGAAATTGCAAAGGCATTGATTGAAGAAACCAATCAGCCTATAAATGAAATTGCTTTCGATTTAGGATTTGTGAATTACAGCAACTTTGGACATGTGTTTAAGAAAATCTGTCACACTTCCCCCGAAAACTATCGCAAAACAAAAAAAGCAAAAAATGCAAATGAATTACTATAACTAATTAGTATTTTCCACTTAAAAGTGCTCCACCAATACTTGATTTTGCTTCAATTCCAATTTTTTTCATCATTTCATAGGTAGTACAAACTGCTGCCGAAGTAACCGGAATGCCGCATTCTGATTGAATTAAATCGATTGCTTCCAAAGATGGCATTTGTACACATGCCGATGCTACCAAAACATCTACATCGGTTAAATCCAACTGCTTGTATATTTCCAATAAATTCATTGGGTTTTGAGCTGCTACTTCTAAATTATCTGGAATTTCTAAAGCAATACTTTGTTTTACTTTGATTCCTTGGTGTTCAATGTAATCAACTACCATGTCGGTTAACGGTCGCATGTAAGGAGTAATAATTGATATTTGTTTGGCGCCTAAAACTTTTAATCCATTTATTAATGCACCTGCAGAAGTTACTATTGGAGTAGGGAAGTCGTTCGCTACTGTTTCTTGGTGTAAATTCACTTCTGAAACACAATGGTAACCGCGTCCCATACTCATAATGGCAACCAAACACGCATATCCCATAACATCAACCTGTGCATCAGAAAGTTCTTGAGCGCACTTCAAACTCATGGCATCCATGGCTTCTAGCTCTTCTTTGGTTACCTTCTTCATGCGCATTCTACTGCTGTGAAACGTAAAACGCTCAGGTAAAATGGTTTCTCTTGCTCTAAAAATGGCTGGTATTTCGGTTTCCATCGTCACATTGGATGAGGGAACTATTTGTCCTATTCTGTATTTTTTCATAATGTTTTTGCGAAGCACGAAGCCATCTCTTTTATGTTTCCTTTACTGTATTTACAATAGTTCCAATTGCTTCTACAGTGGCTTCCACCACATCGCCATCATGCATCCATTCTTGAGGATCTCTACCTGCGCCCACTCCAGATGGGGTTCCTGTTGCAATAATGTCTCCAGGTTCTAAAGTAAACACAATGCTTAAATCTTCAATCAAATCATTGATGTTGAAAAGCATAAACTGAGTGTTCGAATTTTGTTTTTCAACTCCGTTAACCTTCAACGATAAATTCAAGTTGTGCGGATTTTCGATTTCGTCTTTGGTTACCAAATAAGGACCCATAGGCGCAAAAGTATCCTGTCCTTTTGAAACAATCCATTGGCCTTCTCTACGACAATCACGAGCAGAAATATCGTTGATTACGGTATAACCAAAAACATAATCCATTGCATCGGCATTAGCAACGTATTTTCCTTTTTTGCCAATAACAACTGCCAATTCAACTTCCCAATCCAATTGAGAAGTTAGCTTGGTGTTTTTAATAATTTGGGTATTGGTAGCTGTAACTGTTGTTGGTGGTTTCGAAAAGATAATTGGTTTTTGAGGTAATTTACCGGTTGTATCTAATGTTCTTGCACTTTCGGCAACGTGTTCGGTATAGTTCAATCCAATTCCGATGATGTTCTTTCTCGGTTTTTCAATCGGTGCGAGTAATGTTACTTCACTCATTTCGTAGGAAATTTCTTCAAAGAAGTTTTCAGGAGTTTCCGCAATCATTTCGGTAATTTCTTCAATGATTTCGAATCCCAAGTCTATTAAATCGAGCATGTCATTTGGAAGCGGAAAATTAGAAATATCTCCAAAATCTTCCATATCGATTACTTGATTGTTATGAAGAAATCCCAATCGAGGTTCTGTGTCTGCTGTTTTGTATGTAAGTAGTTTCATTTTTTATAAGGTTCTAAGTTGCTAAGTAACTAAGTTTTATTATTGAATCAATTGATGTCCGTTATTTTCTGAATAGTCTCTTCCTTGAAATAACCCCAATCCTTCAATTACAGGTAAATCATTAAAATTGAAAAGACACGCATCTTCGGTTTCAGATAGGTTATGGTGTTCATGCCAAGCCCAACTCGGGACACAGAAAATATCACGCTCTTTCCAATCGAATCGTTTTCCATTGATGATGGAATAGCCTTTTCCTTTGGCACATTGGTAAACAAAGGATCCGGTGTGTTTGTGTGCTTTTCCTTTAAACCCTGCAGGCAATAACTGGATTGACGCACCCATGGTTTGCATCACATGACCACCTGTTAAGGGATTAGAATACTGCATTAAGATTCCGTCAAAAGGATTGATTTCGTTCACTTTTGCTACTTCCAATAAATTTGGATAAACATTTTTCCAAGAATATTTAAAAAGAGGCGAGTATGGTTTGTCCCAAATTGTATCTGCTGGAATTAATCCTGCACCACCAAAAGTCATTGGAGAATGATTAATTGGAGCTGTTAAGGGTTGTTTACCATCGTAAACGGCATAATCATTTGCTTCCAAAGCATTAACCAAAGGAATATCCAAACCATCTTGCCAAATACAGGTTTCACCATCTTCTTCAACGCCGTGTTCGTGCCAAGTGGAATTGGGTGTAATTACAAAATCATTTACTTCCAACATGATTTTATTTCCATCAACCACAGTATACCCTTTGCTTCCCTCCATTATGAAACGCAATGCAGAAGCACGATGACGGTGTGCCGAAGTACTTTCGCCAGGACGTGTAACTTGAATTCCAGTATACAGCCAGCCTACTGCTGCCGCTACGTCTTTTCGTTTGTCATTTACTAAATAAACCACACGACGACCCGCTTGTTCTGGCGTAACTAATTCGGATGACTTTAATACTAAGGCTCTCAAATCATCATATTTCCACAACATAGGAACAGAGATAGAACGTGGTTCCCAAGGTTCAATGTCATTAGCAACTGTCCATAATGCACCTGCTCCAAGAGTTTCTAATTCTTTGTAATAGGCCTCCAGTTCTGGTGAATCTTGAACTCGAGCTCTTCCTATTTGGTCGTCTGAATGTTTTGATTCCATATTATTTTGTATTAAATTCTTCGTGATTGTCAATAAAAGTGATCTTTCTGGTAGGAGCTGTGTTCACTCGTAAATCAAAAATATCAAATCGGTTGTAATGTCCTAAAATGTCGTGCATTTGCTTCGGTTGAATGCATTTTTCCAAATCAATATCTGCATAGATCATTCCTTCTTCATCAATTAATGGATTTCCAATTACAGCACCATTCGGACCAATAAATCCAGAGAAAGCAGCACTTTTTCTAGTCAGCAATTCATCAACATTTGGAACATCTGCTCGTAAAGCGTCTTTTATTTCTTGAGAAATGGTAGAACAAGAAACGATTGTAAATAATTTTCCTTCAAATGAATGGGCGGCCGCACGAATTTTAATTGCTTCAGCCATGTCATAATCGGGTGGGGCAACAGGTAGCGAAATGTAATTGGCGATATGAATTAATTCGCCTTGCGATAGCAAAGTGAATCGAGCTAAAGTATTGGTGTTTTCACCACAAGCTAAGGTTCCAATCGGACCAATTTCGGTATTGTACACTTTTAATGACGAACCATCGCCGGAGGTCCAGGTTAGTTTTTCCGCCCAAGTCGGTACTAATTTTCGGTGTTTGCCAATTAAATTTCCGTGGTTATCAATGATTAAATTGGTGTTGTAAATTTCACCATAGCTAGCCCCGCGTTCGTTGATTCCAATGACAATATGAATGTTATTGTCTTTTGCAGCTTTAAATAAGGGTTGCATGGATTCGTCAGAAACGGCAACCGAATTTTTATACAATTCTTCATACCATTTGCTCCCTTGCACCGGAGTCATGATCCAATTCCAATACGGATAACCTGCTACAAAAACTTCAGGGAAAGCAATTAATTGCGCTCCGTTGTTACTCGCTTCTTTAATGAAAGTGATTGCTTTTTCAATCGTTTTTTCTACATTTAAAAAAACGGGTGACGTTTGAACGGTGGCGGCTTTGAATTTTTTGAATTCCATTTTATTAATTTATTATAAATGAAGCTATTTTATTTTTCATTTCTTCAGAAAAAGGAGCTGCTTTAATATCGTTTCGATCTTCATTAAATGCAACATTAACTAGAGTCACTTCGCCTTCCAAGCAAATAGCACCTTGTTCATCTTCAAATGAAAAACCGCAAAGAATGGAAGCGCCACCTAAATTTTTAACCCATAATTTTTTGGTTAAGATTTCTCCCAAGCGGGCAGCTTTTTTGAATTGCACTTTCAAATCAACGGTTGGAATTCCGTTAGTTTCGTGCATTTTTGAAAACGGACGCTCTAATGCTTCTTCAAACCAATCTTCGACTAAGCAATTCAGTATTTCTAGAAATCTAGGGTAGAAAACTATTCCGGCATAATCTACATGCTGAAAACGAATTTTTTCTTGTTTTATAAAGGGTTGGTTCATCTTACTTTAATTTAAATCGTTGTATTTTTCCAGTTTCTGTTTTTGGTAACGCCTCAGTAAAATTAATTATTCTTGGATATTTGTAGGGCGCAGCCACTTCTTTAAACCAATTTTGGATTCTGTTTTTCATTGCGTCGGAAGCTTTATCTTTGTCTTTCAATACAATATGTGCGCATACTAACATACCGCGTTCTTCATCGGGTAAACCCACAACAGCACATTCTAGAATATCCTCGTGAGTCAAAAGTACGCTTTCTACTTCAATTGCTGCAATATTGTATCCAGAAGAAATGATCATATCATCGCCACGAGCTACAAACCAAAGGTATCCATCATCGTCTTTTCTAAAAATATCTCCGGTAATATTCCATCCGTTTTCAACATATTCTCGTTGCTTGTCCTCACGATTTAAATATTTACAACCCGTAATTCCTCTCACGGCTAATCTTCCAGGTTCGTTAGTAGGAACTTCGTTTCCGGCAAGGTCAATTATTTTGGCTTCATAACCTGTAATTGGTAAACCGGTGGCCCCAGGTTTCATGTTTTCTTCATTGGAAGAGATAAAAATATGCAGCATTTCTGTAGCTCCAATTCCGTCAATTATCTTTAATCCGGTTGCATCGTACCAATCTTGCCAAACTTTTAAAGGCAAGGTTTCTCCTGCCGAAACACATTTTCGCAAACTAGAAATATCGTATTCTTTTACTTTGGTTGTTATGATTCTCCAAGCAGTTGGAGCGGTAAAGCAAATGGTGATTTTATGTTCTTGTATTGCATTTAATAATACATCAGGGCTGGGTTTTTCAATTAAAAAAGTCGAAGCGCCAAAATACATGGGAAACAAAACCAATCCACCTAATCCAAAGGTAAAACCGATTGGAGGGCTTCCGGTGAAAATATCATTGGAAGTAGGTTTAAGAGAATATTTAGGGAAACACTCACAAATATTTAAAATGTCTTTGTGGAAATGTGAAGTCATTTTGGGTAATCCTGTAGTTCCTGAGGTAAATCCAATGAGTGCAACGCTATCTTTATTGGTATTATAATTAGAAAAAGTAGTAGGTTTTGACTTCATCAATCCCTCCAATTGGGAATTTCCGTAAAT